>NZ_JBSGDD010000151.1:0-8980 GCF_053602195.1 Kitasatospora sp. NPDC004531
GTCTCCCGCCTCCTCTCCCGCACCCTGGCCACACTCCGCACCGGCCTCACCGGCGACGAGGACTGACAGCGCGGCACCCCCGGTGCCCGGCACCCGCACAGGGCGCCGGGCACCCCCGTCTCGACCTCCGCGCCGGTCATGCGTATGGTCGAGACCAGATCGGTCGAGGGAACAGGACGAGGATGCCAGCCGAGAACATGCCCATGGCTCCACTGGCGGTGGAGGTGCGCCGCACACCGTCGAACGCGGCGGTGTGCACGCTGTCGGGCGATCTGGACATCGAGACCCTGGAGCCTGCCCGGGAGGCGCTGGACCAGCTGCTGGCCGGGCGTCCCCAGGTGCTCGTGGTCGACCTGGCGCGGGTCGACTTCTGCGACTCGTCCGGGCTGAACCTGCTGCTGCAGACCCGCATGACGGCCGCCGAGACCGAACTGGCGTTCCGGCTTGCGGCGTTGTCCGGGCCGGTCCGCCACCTGCTCGAACTGACCGGCGCGAAAGCGGTGTTCACCATCCACGACACGGTGGATGCGGCCCTCGACGCCGCCCGGTGAGACCGTCCGTCCGCGTACCGTCCGCCCCACCGGGCATAATCCGGCCATGGCCGGGAAACCGACCCGTGAGCCTGCCGTCGAGACCGAAGGGAACCCGCCCGTGACGCCCAGTCGGGGAACCCTGGACGGCGACCGCCCGGACGCCGGCGCGGTCATGCCACCCGGCGGCCAGCGCCGCCGACTGCGGCTGGCGGGCATCCCCCGCCCGGTGGCCCGGGCCCGCGCGTTCACCACCGAGGCCCTGGGCGACTGGTCGTGGTCCACCCCGCCCGACGCCGACCTCGCCGAGGACGTCGTGCTGCTGGTCGCCGAACTCGTCGGCAACGCGATGCTGCACGCCGGCGGCCCGCTCGAACTCGTGCTGGACGCGACGCCCGCCCGGCTGCGGATCGAGGTCTCCGACGCGTCCTCGGTTCTGCCCGCGCTGCGCACCCCGCACCGGCCCGGCGTCCCCGGCGGCCACGGGCTGTACATCGTCCAGCACACCGCCGACCGCTGGGGCGCCGACCTGCACGCCCTGGGCAAGTCCATCTGGGCGGAGATCGACGCGGCCCGGCTGCTCGCCTAGCGTCCGCCGCAGCCGCGAGGGCGGCCCCCCACCGACTGTGGGGGCCGCCCTCGCGGCTGTGCCGCTGCTACGCCGTGCCGCTGCTCCGCTCACCTGCTGCGGTTGCGGCGCCGGCGGCGCAGGATGTGCTGCCGCTCCTCCTCGGTGCGGCCGCCCCACACCCCGTAGCGCTCCCGGGTGGCGAGGGCGTGCCGCAGGCAGCGTTCGCGGACGGGGCACCGGGCGCAGACCGCCTTGGCCGCCCGGTCGCGGTCGTCGTGGGCCTGGCCGCGCTCGCCGGGCGGGTGGAAGAACAGTCGCGAGTCGGCGGCCCGGCAGGCGCCCTGCAACTGCCAGTCCCACTCCTCCTCGACGGCTCCGGGCAGGCGGGAGATCACGGTCATCGGCTGCTCCTTGTGATCGGACGGGCGGATCGACGGACGAACGGCTGTGCCGTGCCGTCCGTGTAACCGCGATCCGCCGCCCGAACCGCCCCCGGGGCCGCTCCCCGCCGCTCCTCCCCCGCTACTCCTCCTCGGGCTCCGGCGGCGAGGAGACCGGGACGGCGAACTCCGGGCCGTCCTCCGGCGTCTTCTCCCGCTCGTCCGGCGGCGGCGAGCCCTCGGCCGTCATCCGCGCCTCCGGCGTCTCGGTGGGCGGCCACTCGTCGGCCGGTGCGTCGTGGCTTCCGTGCGTGTGGTGCGACATCTCGCCTCCCGCGTCGATGACTTCCCCCTCCCTCCATGGTGCGTCGCCCCCCGCCGCCCCACCCACCCGTCGCCGCCGTGTCCCACCCCGGTTGGCACCGTCGCGGCGACGGGCGCACGGTGGACGGGGGACCTTTCCACCGCCGCGAGAGGAGAGTGTGGCCATGTCGTCGAAGCGACGCCGCAAGAAGAAGGCCCGCGCCAGGCACAAGGCGAACCACGGCCGTCGGCCCCAGTACTGAGGGCCACGCCCCGCGATCCCGCCCCACCCCGGAAGCGGCCGCCCCGTCCGGACCCCAGCCCCGGACGGCGACCGCTTCCGCACGCTCCGCGACCACCGACGCGGGCGCGCCACCCACAGCGCCAACTCGGCGGTGCGGAAGGCCGCTTCGGTGCGCCACGCCTCGTCCGGCGCTACCCGCCCGCCCCGGCACGGGACGTCGCCCGGGCATGGGCGGCGGCCCTGATCGGCGACAGCCCGCACGCCCACACCATCACCGCGCCGAGCACTCGCGCCAACGGCCGGTCCCAGAGGCGTCGCACCGCCCACGGCCGCCGGATGCCGAGCTCGGCCCGCGCCCAGCCCGGCAGCAGCCCGACCGCCGCGTTGGTCAGCACCCGCACGGCGAGCCGCTCACGGCGGCTGCGCCCGAAGCCCCGCAGCAGCGCGACGACCTCCAACGACTCGGGCACGGCCCGCAGTTCGCTCCGTACCCGGGCCAGGTAGCCCGCCACCTCGACCCGCGAGCCGGGCACGCCGTCCGCCCCGAGGAGTTCGCCGGTCAGCGCCACCTCCGCCAGGTACGCGTCGCACTCGGCGCCGCTCAACCTCCGCTTCCCGGCGAAGACTTGGTACCCGAGCAAGAAGCAGGACACCTCCGCGGTGTGCACCCAGCAGAGCAGTTCCGGATCGTCCGCCCGGTACGGCCGGCCCGTCGCGTCGAAGCCGCGCACGTAGCGGTGGATCCGCCGCACATCGGCGATCGCGGCCTCGGCGGCGGTGGAGGAGCCGAGGGTGGTGGTGGCGACGAAGCGCGCGGTGCGGTGCAGTCGCCCGGTCGGGTCGGTGCGGTAGTCGGAGTGCTCGGCGACGGCGCGCATCGCGACCGGGTGCAGCGACTGGAGCATCAGCGCGGCGAACCCGCCGACCAGCATCCCGGCGGGGTGCGCGTGCACCCGCCACACCACGCTGGACGCACCGAACAGGCCGGGGTCGCCGGCCGGCCGGTCGTAGCGTTCCAGATGCAGATCCGCGCCGTGCACCGTGGAGTTGATCTCCCGCAGCAGCCTCCGCCGCAGCGCCTGCACCGGCCGCCACCGAACGCCTGTCACCGCCGTGCGCCTCCGCTCGATTCCTCGCGGTTCTTCCCTGCCGCTCACCCTACGCCGCGCGGCCCCGCCGCCGAACCGGGCTGACAGCGGGCGCGGCGACCCGCTACGATCACCGCGATGACTACTTCTGGATTGGAGGTCCCGTCCACCCGAAGTGAGTGCTGATGCACGACACTTCGCCGATGGACGAGGACACTCGTACCTGCTTCTGGCCGCGCGTCCGGCAGTTCGCCGTTCCCCCGGCCATGATCGAGACCGCCACCGCCCTGCGCGAGTCCGGCGACTGGGGCGGTGCCTGCGCCGCCGCCCGGTTCGACGTCCACCTGGACGTTCGGGCCGTCGCCCGCGCGCACGGCTCCGAGCTCGCCGGCCAACTGCGCTCCGACCTGCGCCACTTGGCACCGGACCTGCTGCGCTGGCACCTTCCCCGGACGGCCCCTGACGGGCTGCTGCGGCCGGGGCTGAGCGCCATCCTGGCCCGCTACCCGAGGGACGGGCCGCCCGCGTTCCACCTGGTGGCCCGCACCGCGCCACGCTGGGCGTCGGCGGGCCAACGGGTGAGCCTCGCACTGTGGCGTCCCCACCCCGGGGCCACCGAACCCCGCCCGCAGCCGCGCTTCCGCCTCGACCTGCACCGACACCTGTGGGACGCCCGCCGCACCCCCGAACTCGCCGACCGCACAAGCAATCTGACGTCCAGTCAGACTGCCGCAGCGGCCTGGGAGTTCGAAGCCGGACTGCTGCGCGCGGCGGACGGGCTCCGGCCCGACGCGCCGGTCGCGGTACGGCTGGCCGCGCGCCGCTTCCTGCTCCTGGACGGCCACGTCACGGAACAGCGCGACGCGGGCGGCCGGCCCGTGCTCCCGGACGCCGCCACCTGGGCGCCGCCCGACCTGTGGCTGCTGCGCTCGGGAGCACTGGACGCCGACCGGCTGCATCCGCTGGTGGCGGCGGCGCTCGTCCCGGGCCACCGCCCACCGCGCGCGGCCGCGCCGTCGGCGGCCGACCCGCTGCTGGTGGACTGCCGCGGCGCCCGGCACCGGGTGGCGCTGGTCGACGGCCGGCTCACGGCCCTGGACCACCCGCCGGACCAACTGCGCCGCGAGGAGCTGCTGTTGGCGTTCGGCGGCGCACCGCTGCCCTGCCTCCGGGCCATCGACCGGGCGCACCGGAGGCCCGACGACCTGGACGCCATCACCCAGCGCCTGCTGCACGGCGACCGGCCCGGCGCACTCACCGCCGTCCGCCAACTGCTGGGCGAGAACGCCCTGTTGCCGGAGGGCCCGCTCGCCGACCGACTCGCCGACGACCAGGCTCGGCACGACCTCGCCGCCCTGCACCGGGCCGGCCTCACCCCCGACCGCCTGCACAGCGCCCACCGACCCGCCCGCCCGCCGTCCGGCCTGCCCGACGCCCATCCGCACCGCCCCCGCCCCCGCCGGCACCCCGGCCCCACCTGCTGCGCGTTCCACCGCCGCTGACCGCCCACCCGAACGAGCCCACGGGCGATCACGCCTGCCCGCAACCCACCGACTCGCCCGCGCGGCCCACCGGCTCCACCCTCCACCCGACGCCACCCGCGCCGGGATCCCACTCTCCCCTCCCCAGGTGATCACCCATGCCTTCCTCCACCCAACTCGCCATCGCCGACCACCTGTTGGCCCTGCTCTCCGACTCCGCCACCGAGCCCCGCCAGGACGTCGGGATCGAGGCCCTGACCCTCGCCGTCGCCGCCGACCTGCCAGTCCTGCTGTGGGGTGAGCCCGGCATCGGCAAGACCGCCGCGCTGAACCAGCTCGCCGCCGAACTCGACCTGCCGCTCACCACCGTGATCGCCAGCGTGCACGAGCCGTCGGACTTCTCCGGCCTGCCGGTGATCGGTGCGGACCCGGCCACCGACGGCGTGCCGCTCGCGCCGCCGGACTGGGCGGTGCGCCTGGTCCGGGAGGGGCGCGGGCTGCTGTTCCTCGACGAACTGTCCACCGCACCGCCCGCCGTGCAGGCGGCGCTGCTGCGGCTGGTGCTGGAGCGCCGCATCGGCGCGCTCCGACTCCCGCCGGGGGTACGGATCGTGGCGGCGGCGAACCCGCGCTCCTCGGCCGCCGACGGCTGGGAGCTGAGCGCGCCGCTGGCCAACCGCTTCGTCCACCTGGACTGGGTGCACGACCCGGAGGTGGTGGTGCGCGGCCTCGGCGGGGTGTGGCCGCGCGCCGAGCTGCCCCGGCTGGACGCCGAACGACTGTCCGGCGCAGTGGAGTTCGCCCGCCGCGCGGTGTGCGACCTGCTGACGGTGCGGCCCGAGCTCACCCACCGGCTGCCCACCACCGAGACGCTGCGCGGCAAAGCCTGGCCGTCGCCGCGCAGTTGGGAGATGACGGTGCGGCTGCTGGCGTTCGGCTGGGCCGCCGGGTCGTCCCGCGAGGTGCTGTCGATGCTGGTGCGCGGCACGGTCGGCGATGGCCCGGGGCTCGAACTGCTGGCCGCCGTCGACCGGATGGACCTGCCCGCCCCGGAGGATCTGCTCGCCGACCCGGCCGCCGCCGTCCTGCCCGAACGCGGCGACCTGCGGCAGGTCGCGCTGGACGCGGTGGTGGCCGCCGTCCGCTCCCGGCCGACCCGGCAACGCTGGGACGCCGCCTGGGCGTTGATGGCCCGGGCGCTGGAGAACGGCAGCCCGGACGTCCTGGTGGTACCCGTCACCACGCTCGCCTCGCTGCGCCAACCCGACTGGGACGTACCGGAGTTGATCGAGCGCTTCAGCGGTGCGCTGGAGCTGTCCCGCCGGGCCGACCGCGCCGCCGCCCGGGTGCCCGCCGCCGCAGGCCGCCGATGAGCACCCCTCCCGCCGCACCGACGTCCGCACAGCCCGCGCAGTCCGCACCGCCCGACCGACCCGACCGGCCGAAGCCGAGGCCGCCCCTCCCCCGGCCCGCGCCCCGCACGCCGCGCCCGCTGCCCGCGCCCCCGCTGGACCGGGACAAGCTCTACGCGGCCCGCCTGATGGCGGTGCGCGCCCGGCCGTTCCTGGCCACCGCGCTGTTCGCGATGCAGGTCGTCGAGTCGCCCCGGGTGCCGACCATGGCCGTCGACCGGTATTGGCGCTGCTACGTCTCGCCGTCCTTCGTCGCCTCCCGCTCGGAGGAGTCGCTCGCCTCGATCTGGGTGCACGAGGTCTCCCACCTGCTGCGCGACCACGCCCGCCGCGCCGACCGGGCGATGCGCCGGCTCGGGCTGGACGGTCCGGTCGACCGGCTGCGGATCAACGTGGCGGCGGACTGCGAGATCAACGACGACATCTTCGGCGACGGCCTGCTCCGCCCCGGCGACGCGGTCTACCCGGAGACCCTCGGCCTGCAGCCGGACCTGCTGCTGGAGGACTACCTGCGGAGCTTCACCCTCGACGCGCGCCGCAAGACGATCACCTGGCTGGAGTGCGGCAGCGGCGCGGACGGCCTGGAGCGGCCCTGGGAGCTCGGCCCGGACGGTGCGCGGGCGCTGCGGGAGCACGAGCGCGACCTGGTCCGGTTCCGGGTCGCCGAGGGCATCCTCGGCCGGCCGGGCGACGCCCCGGAGGGCTGGCGGCGCTGGGCCGAGCAGGCGTTCCATCCGCCGCAGCCGTGGCGGGAGTTGCTCGGTGCGGCGCTCCGCTCGGCGGTGGCCGGCGCGGGCGCGGGCACCGACTACAGCTACGGCCGCCCCGCGCGCCGCGCCACCGCGCTGCCGGGCGTGGTGCTGCCGTCGCTGCGCCGCTGGCTGCCGCGCGTGGCGGTGGTGGTGGACACCTCCGGCTCGGTCAGCGACCAGGAGCTGGGCACCGCGCTGCTGGAGACCGCCGCGATCGCCCGCAGTCTCGGCGGGCGGCGCGAACTGCTGTCGGTGATCTCCTGCGACGCCGCCGCCCAGCAGCTCCAACGGGTCGACGGCCAGGGCGAGTTGACGCTGATCGGCGGTGGCGGCACCGACCTGCGAGAGGGCTTCGCGGCCGCGCTGCGGCTGCGCCCGTCCCCGGACGTGGTGGTGGCGCTGACCGACGGCCAGACGCCGTGGCCCGCCCGGCAGCCGCCCTGCCGGACGGTGGTCGGCCTGTTCCGCCGTCCGTCGACCGTGGACGAGGAGGACCCGGACTACCGGCCCGAGCTGCCGCCGCCGTGGGCGCGCGTCGTCCAACTCGCCTGAAAACCGTCGAAGTTCAGGTGAGCCGGAAGTGCAGGGTGTCGCCGGGCCGGGCCTGGGCGGCGGCGCCGAGGTCGGTGCGGCGGACGACCGCGATGACGGGGTAGCCGCCGGTGACGGGGTGGTCGGCGAGGAACAGGATCGGCCGCCCGGACGGCGGCACCTGCAGCGCCCCGCCGACCATGCCCTCGGAGGGCAGCTCGCCGCCCCGGGCGCGCTCCAGGGCGGGCCCGTCGAGCCGCATGCCGACCCGGTCGCTGTCGGGGGTGACGGTGTAGGGCTCGGTGAGCAGGGTGCGCAGCGCGTCGGCGGTGAACCAGTCGTCGCGGGGGCCGGGCAGGACGTGCAGCACGGTGCGGTCGGCGGGGGCGGGCCGCGGGGCGTGGTCGGCGGTGGGCCAGCCGGTGGCGGCGGTGCCGAGCGGCAGGAGTTGGCCGGCGGCGAGCCGGTCGGGGCCGATGCCGGCGAGGGTGTCGGTGGCGCGCGAGCCGAGCACGGCGGGGACGTCCAGTCCGCCCCGGACGGCGAGGTAGACCCGCAGTCCCCTGGCGGGGGTGCCCAGGCGCAGCCGGGCGCCGGCGGGGACGCGCAGCGGGGTGCGGCCGGCGGCGGGGCGGTCGTCGATCCAGGCCGGGCAGTCGGCGCCGGTGAGCGCGCAGGTGGCGGCGCGGGGGAAGGCCAACTCGACGCCGCCCATGGGTGCTTCGATTCCGGCGGCGTCCTCGGGGTTGCCGACCAGGCGGTTGGCGAGTCGCAGGGCCTCGCGGTCGGCGGCCCCGGCGCGGCCGACGCCGAGGGCGGCCAGTCCGGGTCGGCCGAGGTCCTGCACGGTGGCGCCGAAGCCGGCCCGGACGACGAGCAGTTCGCCGTGGGTCATGACGCGCTCCCGCCGTCCGATTCGACGAAGCGGACGGCGGTGCCGGGGCGCAGCCGGGTGGGCGGGTCGGCGGCGGGGTCCCACAGGGTGAGGTCGGTGCTGCCGAGCAGGTGCCAGCCGCCGGGTGAGGGGCTGGGGTAGACGCCGGTGTATTCGTCGGCGACGGCGACGGCGCCGGCCGGTACCCGGGTGCGGGGTTCGGTGCGGCGGGGCAGGCGCAGTCGGGGGTCGAGGCCGGTGAGGTAGGCGAAGCCGGGCGCGAATCCGCAGAAGGCGACGCGGTAGTGCGCGGCGGTGTGGCGTGCGATCACCTGGCGTTCGGTCAGTCCGGTGCGGGCGGCGACCTCGGCGAGGTCGGGTCCGTCGTAGCGCACGGGGATCCGGACGGTTTCGGCCGCCTCGTCGGCGGCCCCCTCGTCGGGGGTGTGCGGCAGGGCGGTGAGCGCGGTGCGCAGGCGTTGCGGGTCGGTGGTCCGGGGGTCGTAGCGGAGCAGCACGGTGCGGGCGGCGGGGACGAGTTCGGTGACGCCGGCGGGTGGCGCGGTGCGCAGTGCACGGTGCAGTCGTTGGACGTGTTCGCCGGTGTCGACCTCGATCAGGACGGCGTCGCTCCCGCATGGCAGTACTCGCAAGGGCAGTGCTCGCACCGGACCCGTCCTGTTCCGTCCGCCGGCCGCCGCCGGGCCGTCCTCGGCTCAAACTACCAAGGTGCGTAGGCCGTGAACCCGGGGCCGTGCGCCGACACGGGGAACACCGCCCGCGGCTCCCGACCGCTCGGTGGCGGGGGCCGCGG
>NZ_JBSGDD010000152.1:0-8952 GCF_053602195.1 Kitasatospora sp. NPDC004531
GGGCGCCCGCCCTGCTCCCCGCCGCCGGCGCGGCGTCAGGTCCCCGCCGCCGGCGCGGCGTCAGGTCCCCGCCGCCGGCGCGGCGTCAGGTCCCCGCCGCCGGCGCGGCGTCAGGCCTTGAAGCCCCACTGGCGCAGCCCGTGCTCCAGCACCTCGACCAGCTTCTGGCCGGTGAGGTAGGAGTCCGGGGTGGAGCGCCCGGTGATGAACGGGTAGTCGACGATCACCGAGGTCTCCTTGCCGAAGTTGCCGTGGAAGGCGCCCTCGGGGAGCGTGGCGTCGCGCAGGATGTACTCCAGCGGGTACGGCGGCGGGCCGATCACGAAGTCGGTGCCCATGAAGCCGGTGCCGTCCTTGTAGTCGTACTCGATGCAGTGACCGGTGACGTGCTTGTTGCGCAGGATGCTGGTCCGGTCGTCCTGCTCGCGGGCGAAGGCGAGCGCCGCGATGCCGTAGCACTCGGCGGCGATCGGCAGGTCGAGGTCGCGGAAGGCCAGGATCAGGTCGTGGATCCGCCAGTTGTTGGCGAGGTCGACGATCGGGCCGCTGCCGCCGACGATCAGCAGGGCGTCGTAGCGCTCGGCGATCTGCTCCCGCACCTGCTCGCGGCGGGTGTGGTAGCCCTCCCAGGCACGCAGGAAGTCGCTGCGGCTGCGGTACGGGCGGTCCGGCAGCCAGGACGCCAGGTCCAGCGGCTCGTCCAGCCGGCTGGAGCGGTCCAGCACCTTGACCTTCTCGGCCATCTCGGTGCTGGTCACCGAGCGGCCCAACGGCGGGTCGATGTACTCGGGGTCCATGCTCGGCGGCAGGGCCGCGGGGCGCTTGCCGGTCGGGGTCGCGAAGGTGACTTCGTAGCCGGCCCGGTCGAAGGTCTCCAGCGGTCCGACCAGCTCCTCACCCCAGTAGCCGTACTCGGAGAGCACGATGAGGATTCGCTTCTTCGCCATCGGCGATGTTCTCCTTCGATTGCCTTGCGAATTCCCGTCGGAAGTCGGCGGGGTTTACTGTCTAACAGCCGCCGCGGAATTCGCACCAGAGCCGCCGCCCCGCCCGCCGGGACACTGCGAAGTCGGTGAAAGCACTTCGGCATGTCCCCGTCGACAACGCCCTGGCGTGCCGAGATGCCGTCAAGTGGCCGATCAAGCGGCCGAGTTGCCGAAGGACGGGAGGGGACTTCGCACAGTGCGGGGGCTTGCGGAGAAGGCCGTTGACGCTCCGGCGGGCCGGATTCTAGCGTCCCTCTCAGCCGCGCTCACGAATTGCGGGAAGGAGAGGCGGAAATGTCCGACGCCAACTCCGGGAAGAACCCGGAAATCAGGGAATTCGCACAGAACTGGTTCGATCTGCTGAGCCGTCACGACCCGGTGGAGGACCTCCTGCCGCTGGTGGTCGACGAGGGCCTGGACATGGCGTTCCCGGAGCGCACGCTGCGCTCGCACGCCGACTTCCGGGACTGGTACACCGTGGTCGGCGAGGCGTTCTCCGACCAGAGCCACACGCTGGAGAAGTTCGCCGCCATCGAGACCGACGGCCGGGTCGACATCGAGCTGATCGTGATCTGGGCCGCCAAGCACCTGGCCGAGGGCGTCCGGGCGGCGTTCCGGATCGAGCAGCTGTGGCAGCTGGTCCGCGACCCGGCCACCGGCGCGCTGCGGATCTCCCGCTACCGGGTCGGCGCCCTCACCCCGGTCGAGGACGCCGGCTGATGGCCGCGGACTACGTGGTGGTCGGCGCCGGCTCGGCAGGCGCCGCCGTGGCCGCCCGGCTCAGCGAGGACGGCTCGGCGAACGTCGTGCTGCTGGAGGCCGGCGGCTGGCCCGAGCGCGAGGAACTGCGGCGCACCGACGCGGGCGCGGTGCTGGCGCTGCTCACCGCCGACTGGAGCGCGAGCATCGACTGGGGCTACGCCACCGAGCCGGAGCCCGGCGTGGACGAGCGCCGCATCCCGGTCGCCCGCGGCCGGGTGGCCGGCGGCTGCAGCACCGTCAACGCGCTGATGTGGGTGCGCGGCAGCCGCCACGACTACGACGGCTGGCGCGACCTCGGCAACCCCGGCTGGGGCTACCAGGACGTGCTGCCGTACTTCCGGCGCTCGGAGGACTTCGCCGGCGGCGGCTCCGCCTGGCGCGGCAAGGACGGCCCGGTGCAGGTCGCCGCGCCGGCCGAGCCGACCCCGCTGGCCGAGGCGTTCGTCGCGGCGACCCGGGAGAACGGCTACCGCAGCGGCGGCGACTACAACGCCGAGCACCAGGAGGGCTTCGGGTTCCACTACCAGCACACCCGGACCCCCGAGGGCCGCCGCTCCGACACCGCGACCGCGTACCTGCGGCCGGCGCTGGCCCGCCCGAACCTCACCGTGCAGACCGGCGCCCAGGCGACCCGGATCCTGGTCGAGGACGGCCGCGCGGTCGGCGTCGAGTACCTCCAGGGCGACCGCACCCACACCCTGCGGGCCGAGCGCGAAGTCGTCGTCTGCGCGGGCGCGTTCGAGAGCCCGAAGCTGCTGATGCTCTCCGGCATCGGCCCGGCCGACGAGCTGCGCGCGGCGGGCGTCGAGGCGCTCGTCGACCTGCCCGGGGTGGGCCGCAACCTCCAGGACCACCTGTTCACGCCGGTCTGCTACGAGTCGCTGCGCGAACTGCCGCCCGAGGCGCCGCTGTCCGAGGCCGGCCTGTTCACCCGCACCGCCGCGGCCGACCCCGCGCGCGGCCCCGACCTCCAATTCACCTTCGGGCCGGTGAAGTTCCTGCCGGCCGGCGCCCCCGCCGAGCTGTGGCAGGGCCCCGGCTTCACCTTCGCGCCCATCGCGCTGCTGCCCGCGAGCCGCGGCACGGTGACCCTGCGCGACACCGACCCGCGCTCCACCGCGGTGGTCCGGCCCGGCTACCTGAGCGACCCGGCCGACCTCGACGTCCTGGTCGAGGGCGTCCGGCTGGCCCGCGAACTGGCCCACACCGCGGCCTTCGACGACTTCCGCGGAACGGAGTACGGCCCCGGCAAGGACGCCGTCGACACCGCGGACCTGCGCGCGTACGTCCGCGCCAACGCCACGACGCTCTGGCACCCCGCCGGCACCTGCCGGATGGGCGCCGGACCGGACGCCGTGGTCGGCCCGGACCTGCGGGTGCACGGCATCGACGGCCTGCGGGTCGCCGACGCCTCGGTGATGCCGACCGTGGTGGCCGGCAACACCCACGCCCCCAGCGTGATGATCGGCGAGAAGGCCGCCGATCTGATCCTCAACCGTCCCTGATCTCTCGGCAGGAGGCCGACGATGGCAGACCAGCAGGCGAACCTCGACCTGTACCGGCGCTTCCTGGACGCGCTGAACCGCAACGACTCCGACGGCATCGCCGCCGTGATCGACCCCGCGTTCCAGGACCACCACCCGGGCTTCGACATCAGCAGCCTGGAGAGCTACCAGCAGGCCCTGAAGGCCGCGCACGACTCGCTCGACCTGCGCGGCGAACTGCTGGAGGCGTTCACCGCCGGGGACCGCGTGGTCACCCGGGTCAAGCTCACCGGCACCCACCGCGGCGAGGTGCTCGGCATCCCGGCCACGGGTCAGCGGGTCGAGTGGACCACCACCGAGATCTGGCGCGCCGAGGACGGCCTGCTCGCCGAGCGCTGGGCGCAGGACGACCTGCTCGGCCTGAAGGCGCAGCTCGCCCGCGGCGTCGAGAACACCGCCGTGGTGCAGAAGGTCAGCGACGCGGTCAACGAGCACCGCTACGACGACCTGGACGAGCTGTTCGGCCCCGAGTTCCGGGACAACAACCCGGCCTGGAGCGTGGCCAGCCTGGAGGAGCTCAAGGGCATCATCATCGGCGCCCACGAGGCGCTGGACTTCCACGCCCACCTCGACGCCCTCTACCCGGCCGACCCGGACAAGGTGATCATGCACATCACCTTCACCGGCCGGCACGTCGGCCCGTTCTTCGGGATCGAGCCGACCGGCAAGGAGGTCAGCTGGACCAGCCTGGAGGTCTACCGGCTGGAGCACGGCAAGGTCGTCGAGCGCTGGGTGCAGGCCGACACCGCCGGCCTGATGCGCCAGATCGGCGTCGAACTCCCGTAACGCCCGCCCCCACCCACCGAGTTCACCCCCAGACCAGGAGGAGACCCATGGACACCAGGGGTGTCGTGGACCGCTACTACGAGCTCGCCAACGCGGGCGACTGGAACCCGTGGTGCGACCTGTTCGCCGTCGACACGGTGATGGACGAACAGCTCGCCGGACACGTCGAGGGCCGGGAGACGCTGCGCGACATGATGCGCGGATTCCCGGACATGTACGCCGAGTTCGCCAACAAGCCGGTCCACGTCGTGATCGACGGCGAGCAGGCCGCCGTGGTCTCGCACATCACCGGGCGCACCCACGGCGGCGTGGAGATCGAGGCCGAGGTGTGCAACTACTTCCGCGTCGTCGGCGGCGAGATCGTCTACATGGCGAACTTCCACGACAGCGCGCCGTTCGCCCCCGTCCTCGGGAAGTGAGGCCGCGATGACCGCACCCGCCGCACTGCGCTGGGCGCACGTCGGGCTCAACTGCCGCGACCAGGCGGCCACCGAGGAGTTCTACACCCGCTGGTTCGGCTTCCGCCGGGCCCGGGTGGTGGCCGGCGACGGCTGGAAGGTGGTCTTCCTGCGCCGCGGCGAGGCCTGGCTGGAGCTGTTCGCCAGCGACGCCGAGCCCGCCCCCGCCGCCAAGGACGACGGCCCGGCCAACCCCGGCACCGTCCGCCACCTGGCCTTCCAGGTCGACGACGTGGACGCCTTCCTGGCCGGCGCCGACGGCGGGTTGAGCATCTCGCTCGGCCCGCTCGGCTTCGACGAGTACATCACCGGCTGGCGCACCGTCTGGGTCACCGACCCCGACGGCGTGGTCATCGAGGTGAGCCAGGGCTACACCGACCAGACCCCCGAGGAGCTGGCCCGGTACGACGCCTGACCCCCACCGGCCGGTCCCGCCCCCCACAGCGGGACCGGCCGGTGCCCGTCCCGCCCGGGCGTCCGCGTCCGGGCAGAGAGGGTGAGGAGATGTTCCACCACCACCGCCACGAGCACGCCGCCGACGGCGCCCGCTCCCGGGCCACCTGGGCGGAGCTGTTCTACGACATCGTGCTCGCCTTCGGCGTCAGCCAGACCACCCACATCCTCGGCCACTCCCCGAGCTGGGCGACGTTCGGCCAGGCCCTGCTGATACTCACCCCGCTGTGGTGGGCCTGGGTGGACGTCGCACTGGCCGTCACCATGGTCGAGGAGACCCACATCGAGCGGCTGCTGCTGCTCGCCGCCGGCCTGGCCACCTACGGCATGGGCGTGGCCGCGCCGCGGGCGATGTCCGGCCACGCGGGAGCGGCGCTGTTCGCCGGCTCCTACCTGGTGCTGCGGCTGCTGATGGGCGAGGCCACCCGCCGCGAACGCCCCTTCGCCCGCACCATCCACCCCTACTCGGTCGGCGTGGTGTTCGCCCTGGCGCTGATCGCCGGAGCCTTCGCCAGCGGCCCCGCCCGGGCCGCGATCTGGGCCGCCGCCATCCTGGCCGAGGCCGTGCTGCCCGCGCTGATGAGCCGCCGCCTGCACGCCATGACCTACAGCGCCGCCCATCTCCCGGAACGCTTCGGCCTGTTCATCATCATCGCGCTCGGCGAGAACATCCTCGCCGTCGGCGCCCGCGCCTCGGCCGGCGCGCTCACCGGCGCGCTGATCGCCGCGCTGGTGCTCAGCTTCGTGATCGGCGGCGCGATGTGGTGGCTGTACTTCCACCTCGCCGCCCCCGCCGTCGAGCACTCCATGCGCACCCACCGCACCCCGGCCACCGTGGTGCGCGACGTGCTCAGCTACGGCCACCTGGTGCTGGTGCTCGGCCTGCTGCTGGTCGCCGTCGGCACCGGCAACGTCGTCGCCCACCCCACCGGCGTCTCGCACGACCCCAGCGCCGCCCTGCTCCCGATCGGCGCCGCGATCTTCGCGCTGACCTTCGGCTACACCCGCTGGCGGATGTTCGGCGCCGCCTCGGCCACCCGCGTCGGGGCCGGGCTCTGCCTGCTCGGCCTGGCCGCCGGCGCCCCGCACATCCCCGCGATCGCCACCCTCGGCGCGACCGCCGTGCTGCTCGTCGCGGTCAGCGGCCTGGAGCACTGGCTGGTGGCCACCGGCCGCCCCGTGCCGCTGCTCTTCCACCGCCCCGTCCCCACCGGCCACGAGTTGACGTAGTGCATCCGACGACCTTTCACAGTGCCCCGCGGGGAAGCGCTCCGAGCACTGGACTTCGGCCGTCTGGCTAGCGTTCTGGACGCGGGCACGCCCAGCCGATGCCGTCACCCGAATCAGCTCACCGTGCACCGGAATCCACCTGCGAAACGAGGTCCCGTGAATCCTCGAAACCCCACTCCTGCCCTGCTCGCGCTGGCACTCGGCTACTTCAGTCTGGGCACCATCTCGCTCGCCGTCGTCGGCCTCAACGCCCCGATCGGCAAGAGCCTGGAGGTCGCCCCGGCCAGCGTCGGCCTGCTGGTCACCGTGTTCGCCCTCACCTTCGCGGTGGGCGCGCCGACCGCGCCGGCCCTGCTGCGCCGGATGGACCGCAAGAAGGTCCTGCTGCTCGGCCTGGCGCTGCTCACCGTCGGCGGCGGGCTCAGCGCCGTCGCGCCCGACTACACCACGATGACCCTCACCCGGGTGCTCGGGGCGATCGGCGCGGCGATCTTCGGACCGGCGTCCTCGGCGGCCGGCGCCGCCATCGTCGGACCGGAACGCCGCCACCGCGCGCTGGCCACGGTGTTCGCCGGCATGACCGCCGCCTCCGTGCTCGGCGTCCCGCTCGCCTCCTTCCTCGGCTCCACCATGAGCTGGCGCCCGGCCCTGCTCGGCGTCAGCGCGCTGTCCCTGCTGTCCCTGGTGCTGGTGGCGGTGCTGGTGCCGGACCTGCCGGCCGGCGAACCGCCGACCGCCCAGGCCTACCGGGCCGCGCTGCGCACCCCCGGCGCGCTGCCCACCGTCACCACCACCCTGCTCTTCATGGCCGCCCAGTTCACCGTGTACGGCGTGGCCGGCGCCTACCTGGCGGCCCGCTTCGACGCCAGCGCCGGAGTGGTCTCCGGCACCCTGATGGCGTTCGGCGTCGTCGGTGTGCTCGGCAACGCGCTGGCGCCGCGGATCAGCGAGAAGCTCGGCGGCACCCGCACCATCACGGTGGCGCTGGCCGGCCTGGGCGTGGCCCTGGCCCTGCTGGTGGTCACCCCGAAGCTGGCCGTCGCCGGCCTGGTGCTGTTCGCCGTCTGGGCCTTCTTCAGCCAGATGTACCAGGCCCCGCAGCAGGCCCGGCTGATCGCCGTGCTGCCCGCCCACCCGGCGCTGATCCTGGCGCTCAACGCCTCCGCGCTCTACCTCGGCATGAGCCTGGGCAGCCTGATCGGCTCCACCTTCCTGCCCTCCGTCGGCGCGACCCTGATGCCCGGACTCGCCCTGCTGCTGCTCCTCGCGGCGGCCGGCGCGCACGTGCTGTCCGGTCGCGGCACCAAGGCTCCGGCGGCCCCGGCCTCGGCCGACCAGCCGGTCCCCGCACCATCCACCTCATGACCACCGCGCACCACCGAAATCCACGAACGGGAGAGTCCGTGATGTCCGAGCACAACAAGCAGCTGGTGACCGACTACCTCACCACCGTCTGGAACGAGGGCAAGGCCGACGAGGCCGACCGCTTCCTCGCCGAGAACCTGATCCAGCACAACCCCAACCTGCCCGACGGCCGCAAGCCGGTCGCCGACTTCGTCGCCGGGTTCAAGACCCAGGTCCCCGACGGCCGCTTCGAGATCCGCCGGATCGCCTCCGACCACGACCTGGTCTTCGTGCACAGCCACTTCACCGCCCACGACGGCGACCGCGGCATGGCCGTGGTGGACGTCTTCCGCATCGAGGGCGGCCTGATCGCGGAGCACTGGGACGCCAAGGAGAACGTCCCGGAGACCACCGCCAGTGGCCACCCGATCGTCTGATCGGCCATCTGCTGCCCGGAAGCACCGACGTTGCTTCCGGGCAGCGCCCTTCTCCAGACCCCGGAGGCTGCTGTGACCCCGATCGAAGAACAGACCATCCTCATCACCGGCGCCACCGACGGCCTCGGCCGCGCCATGGCCCGCGAACTCGCCGCCCAGGGCGCCACCCTGGTGCTGCACGGCCGCAGCCAGGAACGCGGCGACGCCCTCCTCGCCGAGCTGCGCGCCGAGACCGGCAACGACCGGATCAGCTACCTGCTGGCGGACTTCGCCCGCCTCTCCGACGTCCACAAGCTGGCCGAACGGGCGGCCGGCCTGGACCGGCTCGACGCGCTGGTCAACAACGCCGGCATCGGCGTCGAGCTGGACCGCCAGGAGAGCTTCGACGGCCACGAGATGACCTTCCAGGTCGACTACCTGGCCGCCTACGTGCTCGCGGTGCGCCTCGCCCCGCTGCTGGCCCTCTCCGCGCCGGCCCGGATCGTCAACGTCACCTCGGCCGGCCAGGCGCCGATCAACTTCGACGACGTGATGCTGCGCCGCCGCTGGGACGGCGTCCAGGCGTACTGCCAGGCCAAGCTGGCCCAGATCATGCTGACCTTCGACCTGGCCGAGGCACTCGCCGGCACCGGGGTGACGGTCAACGCGCTGCACCCGGCGTCGTACATGCCCACCAAGATGGTGGTCAACCTGTTCACCCCCCAGAGCACCGTCGCCGAGGGCGTGCGGCACACCCTGCGCCTGGTCACCGACCCGGCGCTGGACGGCGTGAGCGGACGGTACTTCAACCGCTCCGACGAGGCCCGGGCCAGCAGCCAGGCGTACGAGAGCAGCGCGCGGGCGCGGCTGCGGCTGCTCAGCGAGGAGCTGACCGGGGTGGGCGGCAGGGTCCGGTTGGCGCCCCGGGCGTAGTGCCGCTCGATGTAGTACTGACCGACCGTCATGACCGAGG
>NZ_JBSGDD010000153.1:0-8903 GCF_053602195.1 Kitasatospora sp. NPDC004531
GCCGGCCGGCCCCCCCCGTCCCCCACCACCCCCCCCTCCCCCCGACCCCCCTTCGCTGGCGGGTGCTCGGGCGGGCGGGTGGGCGCAGCAAAACCGCACCCCGCACCCGGCCGCGCCTCCGCTCTTCGCAGGCCCCGCACCACCCGCCCCCATCCCGGCCGCGCCTCCGCCCTTCGCTGGCGGGCCACGGGTGGGTGGGTGGGCGCAGCGGCCCCGTACCATTGAGCGGTACGTCTGGTACCCGCCGAGGACTGGAACGGAAGAGTGCTGCACGACTTCGGAGACCCCTCCGACCCCGGTAACCGCCCGGCCCGGCTCGCTGTCGGCGTGGTCGGGGCCGGCCGGGTCGGTCCTGCCCTGGGTGCGGCCCTGCAGCTGGCCGGGCACCGCGTGGTGGCCGCGTCCGGCGTCTCGGCCGCTTCGCGGCGTCGCGCCGAGTCCCTGCTGCCGGGTGTCCGCCTGGTGACGCCCCCGCAGGTGATGGCCGCGGCCGATCTCGTCCTGCTGACCGTCCCGGACGACGCGCTGCCCGATCTGGTGAGCGGTCTGGCCGCGACCGACGCCGTCCGCCCGGGTCAGATACTCGTCCACACCTCGGGCGCCCACGGCGTGGCCGTGCTGGAGCCGGCCACCCGCAAGGGCGCGCTGCCGTTGGCGCTGCACCCGGCGATGACGTTCACCGGCACCTCGGTGGACGTGGCCCGGCTGGCCGGCTGCCCGTTCGGTGTGACGGCGCCCGAGGAGCTGCGTCCGGTCGCCGAGGCGCTGGTGGTGGAGATGGGCGGCGAGCCGTCCTGGGTGCCGGAGGACGTCCGGCCGCTGTACCACACGGCGCTCGCGCACGGCGCGAACCACCTGGTCACGCTGGTCGCGCAGGCGATGGAGCTGCTGCGCACGGCGGGTGTCGAGGAGCCCGGCCAGATGCTCGGCCCGCTGCTCGGCGCGGCCCTGGACAACGCCCTGCGCTCCGGCGACCTGGCCCTGACCGGCCCGGTCGCCCGGGGTGACGTGGGGACGGTGCGCAAGCACCTCGACCGACTCGCTACGGTGACCCCGGACATCGGCCAGGCGTACCGGGCGATGGCGAGGGCGACCGCGCAACGGGCGGTCGCCAACGGATCGTTGAAGCCCGAACCGGCGGCAGCGCTGCTGGACGTACTGAACGAGGAGAAGCACTGATGGCACGCGACAGGCGCCCGGCGAAGGCCCCGAAGGCCGCGAAGGTCCGCAAGGCGGTGCTGACCCGCACCGTGGACGAGTTCGAGGCGGCGTTCTGGCCGGACGAGCAGCCGGTGGACAACGCCGTGGTGATGACCATGGGCGCCCTGCACCAGGGCCACGCGGCGCTGGTGCGCGAGGCCCGCCGCCAGGTCGGCAAGGACGGCCGGGTCGCCGTCACGGTCTTCGTGAACCCGCTCCAGTTCGGCGCCGGCGAGGACCTGGACCGCTACCCGCGCACCCTGGACGCGGACGTCGCGCTCGCCGAGGAGATGGGCGCGGACGTGGTGTTCGCCCCGACCGTCGAGGAGGTCTACCCGAACGGCGAGCCGCTGGTGCGCCTCTCGGCGGGCCCGATGGGCGACGGCTTCGAGGGCGCGTCCCGCCCCGGCCACTTCGACGGCGTGCTGACCGTCGTCGCGAAGCTGCTGCACATCACCGACCCGGACTTCGCGGTCTTCGGCGAGAAGGACGCCCAGCAGCTGGCGATCATCCGCCGGATGGTCGCCGACCTGGACTTCGACGTGGAGATCGTCGGCGTCCCGACCGTCCGGGAGGAGGACGGCCTGGCGCTGTCCTCGCGCAACCGCTTCCTCTCCGACGACGAGCGCGCCCGGGCCCTCGTCCTGTCCCGTGCCCTGTTCGCCGGCCGCGACGCCGGCGCCCAGGGTGCCAAGGCCGTCCGTGAGGCGGCCGCCGCCGTGCTGGAGGGCGCGGACGGCATCTCCCTCGACTACCTCGCCCTGATCGACCCGATGTCCTTCACGGAGGCGCCGGACGACTTCCGGGGCGAGGCGGTGCTCGCGCTCGCGGCCAAGGTCGGCTCGACCCGGCTGATCGACAACGTGAGCATCATCGTCCGATAAGCACATACGGCTGTAGCCCACGGCATGCACTCAGAGAGGCGTGACCACATGCTCCGCACCATGCTCAAGTCCAAGATCCACCGCGCCACCGTCACCCACGCGAACCTGCACTACGTCGGGTCCGTCACGGTCGACGAGGACCTGCTCGACGCCGCGGACCTGCTCCCCGGCGAGCTGGTCCACATCGTCGACATCAACAACGGCGCCCGGTTGGAGACCTACACCATCGCGGGCCCGCGCGGCTCCGGCATGATCGGCATCAACGGCGCCGCCGCTCGCCTCGTGCAGCCCGGCGACCTGGTGATCCTGATCGCCTACGGGCAGATGGAGACCGCCGAGGCCAAGGCGTACCTGCCGAAGGTGGTGTTCGTGGACGAGCACAACCGGATCAGCGGCCTCGGCGGCGACCCCGCCGAAGCCCCCGAGGGCAGCGGTCTGCTGCGCGGCGACGCCGCGTACGGTGGGGCCGACGGCGCGGCCGTCGCCGCGCACTGAAGGAGCAGCTGAAACCATGTCGCACCGCCTGACCGCCCCCGCCCCCGGCTGGACCACGAGCACCGACGTGGTCGTGGTCGGCTCCGGCGTGGCCGGACTCACCGTCGCGCTCAACGTCCGCAAGGCCGGCCTGCGGGCCATGGTGGTCACCAAGGCGATGCTCGACGACGGCTCCACCCGCTGGGCCCAGGGCGGCATCGCCGCCGCCCTGGGCGAGGGCGACACCCCCGAGCAGCACCTCCAGGACACCCTGGTCGCCGGTGCCGGGCTGTGCGACGAGGACGCCGTCCGGACGCTGGTCACCGAGGGCCCGGACGCGGTGCGCCGGCTCATCGAGGTGGGCGCCGAGTTCGACCTCGACGAGGACGGCGAGATCGTCCTCACCCGCGAGGGCGGCCACCACCGCCGCCGGATCGCGCACGCCGGCGGCGACGCCACCGGCGCCGAGATCGAGCGCGCCCTGGTCGCCGCCGTCGAGGCCGACCCGGGCCTCGAACTCATCGAGCACGCCCTCGTCCTGGACCTGCTCACCGACGCCGACGGCCACGCCTCCGGCGTCACCCTGCACGTGATGGGCGAGGGCCAGCGGGACGGCGTCGGCGCGATCCTGGCCCGGGCCGTGGTGCTGGCGTCCGGCGGCATGGGCCAGGTCTTCTCGGTCACCACCAACCCGGCGGTCTCCACCGCCGACGGCGTCGCGCTCGCCCTGCGGGCCGGCGCCGAGGTCACCGACCTGGAGTTCGTCCAGTTCCACCCCACCGTGCTGTTCCTCGGCGCGGACGCGCAGGGCCAGCAGCCGCTGGTCTCCGAGGCCGTCCGCGGCGAGGGCGCGCACCTGGTGGACGCCGACGGCGTGCGCTTCATGCTCGGCCAGCACGAACTCGCCGAACTCGCCCCGCGCGACATCGTCGCCAAGGCCATCACCCGCCGGATGCTCGCCCACGGCACCGAGCACATGTACCTGGACGGGCGGCACTTCGGGGCCCGGATGTGGGAGCACCGCTTCCCCACCATCCTGGCCGCCTGCCGCGCCCACGGCATCGACCCGGTCACCGAGCCGATACCGGTCGCGCCCGCCGCGCACTACGCCTCCGGCGGCATCCGCACCGACCTGCACGGCCGCACCACCGTCCCGGGCCTGTACGCCTGCGGCGAGGTCGCGTGCACCGGCGTGCACGGCGCGAACCGGCTGGCCTCCAACTCGCTGCTGGAGGGCCTGGTGTTCGCCGAGCGGATCGCCGCCGACCTCGCCGAGCTCGCCGAGGCCGGGAAGCTGCCCGCCCGCACCGTCCACACCGACGCCGCGCACGCCGCGACGCCGGTGCCGCTGCTGGCTGCGGAGAGCCGCGGCGCGATCCAGCACCTGATGTCCACCGGCGCGAGCGTGATCCGCTCGGCGGAGTCGCTGGCCGCCACCGCGAAGGGCCTGGCGGCCCTGCCCGACCCGGCGCACCCCGGCTCCCCCTCGGTGGAGACCTGGGAAGCCACCAACCTGCACACCGTCGCCACCGCCCTCACCGCGTCCGCGACGCTCCGCGAGGAGACCCGCGGCTGCCACTGGCGCGAGGACTTCCCCGACCGCGACGACACCAACTGGCACCGCCACATCGTCCACCCCCTGGGCGGCTAATACCGTTGGCCCGAGGGCCAGTTGCACCGTCCCGCCCTCGCGAAGTCCCCGCAGGGCACCACCACCCCGACTTGGAGCCTCACGCATGTCCCACGACGAACTCCCCCTGCTGTCCGCCGAGTCCGACGGCTGCGGCGACGGCTGTGCCTGCGGCGACGGCGAGGTGTACGAGACCGGCCTCGACCCCGCGCTGGCCGAGCTGCTGGAGGCGGCCGGGCTGGACCCGGTCGAGGTCGAGGACGTGGCGATGATGGCCCTGTCCGAGGACCTGGCCGGCGGCGAGGACGTCACCTCGGTGGCGACCGTCCCCGCCGAGGCCGTCGCGACGGCCGACTTCACGGCCCGCCAGGCGGGCGTCGTCGCGGGCCTGCGGGTCGCGGAGGCGGTCGTCTCGCTGGTCTGCGAGGAGGAGTTCGAGGTCGAGCGGCACGTCGAGGACGGCGCCGCGGTCGAGGCCGGCCAGGTGCTGCTCTCGGTGCGCAGCCGGACCCGCGACCTGCTGACCGCCGAGCGTTCGGCGCTGAACCTGCTGTGCCACCTGTCGGGCATCGCCACCGCCACCCGCGCCTGGGCGGACGCCCTGGAGGGCACCGGCGCGGTGGTCCGCGACACCCGCAAGACCACCCCGGGCCTGCGCGCGCTGGAGAAGTTCGCGGTCCGTGCGGGCGGCGGCGCCAACCACCGGATGGCGCTCTCGGACGCGGCGCTGGTGAAGGACAACCACGTGGTCGCGGCCGGCGGCGTCGCCGAGGCCTTCAACGCCGTCCGGGAGGCGTTCCCGGAGCTGCCGATCGAGGTCGAGGTGGACACCATCGACCAGATCACCCCGGTCCTGGAGGCCGGCGCGGACCTGATCCTGCTGGACAACTTCAGCACCGAGCAGCTGCGCGAGGCGGTCGCCCTGGTCGCCGGCCGGGCCAAGCTGGAGGCTTCCGGCGGCCTGACCCTGGCCACGGCGCGCGAGGTCGCGGAGACTGGTGTCGACTTCCTGGCCGTCGGCGCCCTGACGCACTCCTCGCCGATCCTGGACATCGGCCTGGACCTCCGCAGTTCCTGACCCTTCCAAGCAGAAAGCGCCCCATGCTCCTCACCATCGACGTCGGCAACACCCAGACCACGCTCGGCCTGTTCGACGGCGAGGAGATCGTCGAGCACTGGCGGATCTCCACCGACCCGCGCCGCACCGCCGACGAAATGGCCGTGCTGCTCCAGGGTTTGATGGGCGCCCACCCGATCGTCTCGGCGGACGACCGGGTGGCCGGCCTGGCGATCTGTTCCTCGGTGCCGGCGGTGCTGCACGAGCTGCGCGAGGTGACCCGCCGGTACTACGGGGACGTGCCGGCGGTGATCGTGGAGCCGGGCGTGAAGACCGGCGTACACGTGCTGATGGACAACCCGAAGGAGGTCGGCGCGGACCGGATCGTCAACGCGCTGGCGGCGAACCACCTGTACGGGGGGCCGTGCATCGTGGTCGACTTCGGCACCGCCACCACCTTCGACGCGATCAACGCGCGCGGCGACTACGTGGGCGGCGCGATCGCCCCGGGCATCGAGATCTCGGTCGACGCCCTGGGCGGCCGCACCGCGATGCTCCGCAAGATCGAACTGGCCCGCCCGCGCAACGTGATCGGCAAGAACACCGTCGAGGGCATGCAGTCGGGCATCCTGTACGGCTTCGCCGGGCAGGTGGACGGCCTGGTCAACCGGATGGCCAAGGAGCTCGCCAAGGACCCGAACGACGTCCAGGTGATCGCCACCGGCGGCCTGGCCCCGCTGGTCCTCGGCGAGGCCGACTCGATCGACGTGCACGAGCCCTGGCTGACCCTGATCGGCCTGCGCCTGATCTTCGAGCGCAACCGCCCCGCCACCGCCTGACGGCCGCTGACGCCCGGTCGGCCACCACCCGGCGGCGACCGGGCGTCAGATGCACCATCTCATAGGCCAATCGGGACAAACACGTCCTCAATCGCCATAAGTCGGACGTACGCCACGTACTGTCGAGCCATGCCAACGCCACACGGATCGCGCGGCGGCATGGCCTTCAGCGCCGACGAAGTCCGGGTGCTGCGCCGTGTCCTCGCCCAAGCCCTCTACCCGGCCGCGCCCGACCGGCTCCCGGTGCCCACCGCGGCCGGCGAGCTGTGGGCCGAGGACGTCCAGGACGCGCTTCGGCTCACCGAGGCGATCGACGAGGCGGTCCAGGAGGGCGGGCGCCTGCGCTCCTTCCTGCTGGCCGACCTGAGCCGCTACCGCGCCGCACTGCCCGGCAGCGTGGGCGGCTACCTGGATCGGCTGGAGGAGGCCGTCACCGACGGCTACCTCCCCACCGCCGAGGACCTGTCCGCCCTGCGCGCCCTGTCCCGCCAGCCCTGCGGGCAGCACGAGCGGGCCCGCCGCTCCCGCCTCGCCGGCCGGTGCCACGCACTCGCCGAGGCGGAGGTCCGCGAGCGACTCTCCCTCGGCTCCGGGCAGCGACATCTGGCCGCCGTGCCGAGCCCCGTGCCCGAACCCCACCCCGCCATCCCAGTTGGAGGACGGTTCCCGATGAGCGACCAGCACCCGCAGCCCCCCGCCGACCGGCCCCGCCCGCACCGGATGCCCACCCCCGCCGAACTCTTCGGCCGCCGCACCCGCCCGGCTCCGCACCCGGAACCCCCCGCCGACACCGATCGTCCCGAACTCGCCACCGGCACGGACGGCTGACGCACCCTCAACTCCCCTGAGCCCCCTCCCCGGAGGGGGCTTCGGCATGTCCGGGCGGGGAGATGTGTCGACACGGTGGCGCTCCCACGGAGAACCGGCAGTCAAGATTCGATTACGGGTGCGGGCGATAGCGGCGGCCACGTCCCGAACTGTCCGGAATAACTCCGCACCGCTGTCCGAAAACCTCCCTAGGGTCTCGCTCGATCGCATCCGAAAGATCGAAGGATCATCGTGGGGAACCCGCGCACCTCCCGGCCGGCCGCCGTCGCCGCAGCACTGGCCGCCGTCCTCCTGGCACTCGCCTCCGCGCCCGCGCACGCCGCAGACGACCTCCGGCTGGACGTCGTGTCCGCCGTCTCCCTCCCGTCCGCGCCCGACAGCGGCGACGCCACCGCCGTCCAGCTGGCCGTCGCCGCGACCGACCGGGTCTCCGGCGGCACCCCGCGCTCCGTCACCATGACGTACGACACGACCGGGCTGGCCGGCGTCGCCACCTTCGTCCCCGACGCCGGCCCGGGCTCCGCCTGCACGGCCGAGGGGCAGGTCCACACCTGCACCTACAAGGCGTCCGGCTCCGCGCAGGACCCGGGCTTCCAGAACCGGTTCCACCCCACGCTGACCGCCGTGAAGGGCGCGGCGCAGGGCGCGGCCGGGCACCTGAGGATCGGCCTGTCCTGGACCGGCGAGGCGGCGTCCACCACCGACGTCACCGTGTACGCGGGCGGCCCGAAGCTGGAGTTCGACCCCGGGACGGGCCGCGACCCGGTCAAGGCCGGCAAGCCGGGCTCGACCGTCGAGCAGTCCCTCAAGGTCACCAACAACGGGACGGTGGCAAGCGGCCAGCTGGTGGTCGCCGCCACCCTCTCGCCCGGCCTGAGCTTCGCGCAGAAGTACGCGAACTGCTCGTACGGCACGTACCGGGCCGCCGGCGAGGCGCTGTCCGGCACCGCCGCGGCGCTGTGCACCGTCAACACCTCGGTCGAGCCCGGCCGGACGGTCACCCTCGACCCGATCGAGGCGGTCGTCGGGACGGACGCCTTCCACACCGGCATCGAGTACCAGGTCCTGCCCGGCGCGAACGTCGGCCTGGAGTACCTGCTGCGCGGCTACGCCTTCACCCCCGCCTCCGGCAGCGGCCCGCGGCTCACCGCCGGCCTGCCGGAGGACCCCGCCGCGAAGCCCGGCCCGCCGAACCTCGTCCCGGGCACGGGAGACCACGCGATCGTCCGGTACCTCGCCGACAACCACGCGGACTTCTCCGCGCACGGCGCCTGGACCCCGACCGACGGCGGCAGGAAGGGCGTCCTGACCGTCACGGCCCGCAACGGCGGCCCCGCCTCGATCTGGTACCGCAGCGGCAACCCGACCGGCGTCGCCCTGGTGACGCTGACGCCCGGCGCCACCGTCTCCGGCGCTCTGCCCGAGGCCTGCCGCACCCACTCCGAGCGCGCGAACGTGGTCGTCTGCAATCTGGACAGCTGGGTCCCGAACGGCGCCGAGGAGAGCTTCGACCTGCGCCTCGCGGTCGCCGACCCGGCCGCCCGTCCGACGGTCGTCATCGCGCTGACCACCGAGCAGGGCGGTCATCAGAACACCATCGAGACGCTGCCGTACGACGCCGAGAACGCCGACAACGTGGTCGCGCTGATGCTGGGCTCCGCCACCTCGACCGCCACCCCGAGCACCCCGCCGGGCGGCGGCGGCGGGCAGACCGGCACCCCGGGCGGCTCCGGCTCGACCAGCGGCAACCCGACCGCCGGCACGCCACCGACCACCGGCCCCGCCCCCACCGGCAGCACGCCTGCCGGCGGCCTGGCGTCCACCGGCAGCGAGGGCACCGGCACCATGCTCGGCCTGGGCACGGCCGCGATCGTGCTGGGCGGCACCGTGATCGCCGTGGTGACCCGCCGCCGCCGCGGCTCGCACAGCTGAAGCGCCCCGGGCCGCCGGGTCGGCGGCCCGGGGCTCCCGGGCGGCGGCCCGATCGGAAT
>NZ_JBSGDD010000154.1:0-8779 GCF_053602195.1 Kitasatospora sp. NPDC004531
CTCTTTTTAGTGTTTTTTGGCGTGGGGTTGGGTTGGGTACATATTCGGTCAACACCGGCAACCCCCCCGACGGCCCCGGACCCGGGGGCGCGGGGAACTGCGCGAGCAACCACCCACCCCCCCCAAGTCGCACCCCCTCCCCCGCCTCCCACCCCCGCCGCGCCCCACCAGTCCGAGCACCCAGCCGCCCCACCCCACCCCCGTCGCGCCCCAAAATCCCAATCCCACCCCGCCCAAAAAAAACCACTTGCATCCCCCACCCCCCTGACTAAGGTGGTCCAAGTCCGCCCGCACGCACCCCTGCGCGGGTGGTGAGACGACGAGTGAGGAGGTGTGGCCACGATGGTTGCCGCCGTGACGCGGCGCGCTTTCGCCTGCGCGCCCTACGCCTCTTCCCCCCGTCTTCTCCCCACCGGCTGACAGCGCGTCACTCCGCGCCCCGGTGGGCCACTCCTCAGGAGCCACCGCAGTGCGCGAGCGCTTTGCCGACAGCGATTCCTTCTCCCGTATCCGCCCCAAGGGCGCGTCCCGTCGTGGCCGCAAGGCCGACCGCTTCGACGACGCCGAGCCCGAGTACCTGTACTTCCCCTCCGAGGACCACGAGTTCGAGGAGGACACCGAGACCGAGAGCCTCCCGCCCGCCACCGACGGCCCCGCCGTCGGCGACCGCTGGTCGACGTGGGACCAGTCCACCCCCACCGAGAAGGGCCCCGAGCCCCGCCCCGACTGGGTGGTCACCGAACTCGCGGCCGTCGACACCGAGTTGGGCATCGTCAAGACCGGCAAGGAGGCCGACGTCTTCCTGCTGGAGCGCGCCGTCCCCGGCACCGACCGCCGCACCCTGATGGCCGCCAAGCGCTACCGCGATGCCCAGCACCGGATGTTCCACCGCGATTCCGGCTACCTGGAGGGCCGCCAGCACAAGGAGTCCCGGGTCACCCGGGCGATGGCCAAGCGCACCGCCTTCGGCAAGGAGGCGATCGCCGGCCAGTGGGCGGCCGCCGAGTTCGCCGCCCTGTGCCGCCTGTGGTCGGCGGGCGTGGCCGTGCCGTACCCGGTGCAGATCACGGGCACCGAGATCCTGATGGAGTTCGTCGGCGACGAGGCCGGCACGGCCGCCCCGCGGCTGGCCCAGCTGCGCGCCGAGGAGGCCGACGTCGACGACCTCTGGGAGCAGCTGGGCCGCAGCCTGTCCCTTCTCGCGTACGACGGCTACGCGCACGGAGACCTCTCGGCGTACAACATCCTGGTCCACCACGGCCGCCTGGTGATCATCGACGTCCCGCAGATCGTCGACGTGGTGGCCAACCCGCGCGGCCTGTCCTTCCTGGAGCGCGACGTCCGCAACGTCGGCGCCTGGTTCGTCTCCCGCGGCCTGCCGCCGGAGCGCGTGGAGGCCCTCGTCGATTCCCTCGCCGAGGAGGCCCGCCTCCGCCGCTGATCACCGGATCCGCCAGGTCAGGGCCCTTTCACGGCCAGAGGACGAACCGCGGCAGCACCACCCGCCGCGGTTCTCCGCCGTCCGCCGCCACCGCCCGCAGCGCGCCCCGGATCTCGTACAGGTGCGCCACCGTGAGCTCCAGCGGCGCCTCGTGCGGCTGGTAGGTGTACCTGATCGGGTAGTCCACCCCGTCCTGCACCGACATCTCGATGTGGCAGCCCAGGACGTACGTGACGGTCCGCCGTTCGGCCAGCTCGATCATCCGGTCGATGCTGTGCCCGAACGCGGCCCAGTCCTCGATGTACAGGCGTCCGGGGTACACGGTGTCGCCGGTGAGCAGGAACCCGCTCCACGGGTCGTAGTAGGTGACCGACGCGGCGTGGTGCCCGGGAGTGGCGAGGCACTCCAGCACCCGCCCGCCCAGGTCGACCGGCACGACCGCCCCGGGGTCGGCGTCGAAGCCGAACCACGGCCAGGCGTCGTCCTTCCCGGCCGGCACCAGCTCCGTCCGGGGCCGGTCGGCGAACTGCCCGTCCCCGGCAACGTGGTCGCCGTGCGCGTGCGTGTGCAGCACCAGCAGCCGGTAGTCGTCCCGGGGGTTGCGCTCCAGCCAGGCGTCGATCAGCTCGTCGACGGTCCGCCGCAGCGGCAGGTACTCGGCCTCCGCTGTGGCCCCGGTGTCGATCAGCACGGCCCGCTCGTTGCCGAACAGCAGGTACAGGAACGGCGCTTCGTAGTTGACGGCCATGTTCTGCCGCAGGATCACGGTGTGCTCGTCGTACACGTGGACCTGCAGCTCGGGGTCGGTGTTGTGCCGGGCCGACGGCGAACCGTGGTTCCACCGGACGTCCAGCGGCCGCGCCTCGGGCCGCCCACCGCCGAAATCGATCATCTCATCACTCAAAGCGCCGAACTCCCCTGACGGACCTGCCCCGACGGCCGGTTGACCGCCCATCAGTATGAACGCACGACCCGAACAGACGTGCCCCACCGCCGTGTAGAGTCACCGCGGCGACACGGGGGCTCGTGCGGGGCCTGGCCGACTTCCCATCGGGCGTCCGGGCAGCCAGAATTGACAGGTCGTACACCATGCTCGGGGGAAACGGGACATGTGGGGTCGGGGGACGGTACTCGGGGGCCGCTATGCCCTCGCCGCGCGGCTCGGCAGCGGCGCCATGGGCGAGGTCTGGCGGGCGGACGACCAGGTGCTGGGCCGCCAGGTCGCGGTGAAGATCGTGCTTCCGGCACTGATGGAGGACGAGGTCTTCGCGGCCCGCTTCCGCCGCGAGGCGACCGTGCTGGCAGCGATGAACCACCGCGGCGTGGTGCACATCCACGACTACGGCGAGGACGCCTCCGACCCGTCCGCGAAGATCGCGTACATCGTGATGGAGCTGCTGACCGGCCGCCCGCTCGACAAGGCCAAGGGCCGCGGCACCTTCCCGCCGGACCGGGCGCTGGACATCGCCGCGCAGATGCTGGACGCCCTGCACGCCGCGCACCAGCAGGGCATCGTGCACCGCGACATCAAGCCGTCCAACCTGATGATCGACCAGGACGGCCGGATCACCGTCACCGACTTCGGCATCGCCCGCACCCTGGCCGACACCCGGATCACCACCGCCCACGCGGTGATCGGCACCGCCCTGTACATGGCCCCGGAACGCGCCGAGGGCAAGGAGGCCTCGGCCGCCTCCGACCTGTACTCGGTCGGCGTGGTGCTGTACGAACTCCTCGCCGGGAAGCCGCCGTTCACCGGCGAGACCCCGCTCGAAGTGGTGCTCAAGCACGTCCGCGATCCGCTGCCGGAGCTGCCGGAGACGGTGCCCGCACCGGTGCGCGCGGTGGTCGCCAAGTCCCTCGCCAAGCAGCCCGCCGACCGCTACCCGGACGCCGCCGCAATGGCCGCCGCCGCCCGCCGGGCGATGTCCACCCCGGCCGGCCTGGGCGCGGTCCTCGCCCTCGCCGGACCGGACGAGACCCCGCCCGCCGTCGCCGCCACCCCGAGCGCCGCCCCGGACGCCACCACCGCGCCGCAGCGGACGGAACGCGGCGGCCGCCGACGCCTGGTCACCCTGGTCCTCCCGTTCGTGCTGGTCACCGGCGGCGGCGTGACGGCCCAGCAGCTCGAACTGCTCCCCTGGCAGCACCACGACACCACCCAGAGCGCCAACTCCGGCCACTCCCAGGGCAGTTCCCCGCTCGCCTCGGCCCCGGCCGGCCCCGCCCAGGACAGCCCCGCCGCCCAGCCCCAGTCCTCCACCCCGCCGTCCACCGACCCGTCCCAGCCCGCCGGCACCCCCGACCAGGGCAACTCCACCACCGCCAACGGCGGTTCGACCAACACCAACCCCAACACCGGCGGCGGCTCGACCACCACCAACACCGGTGGCGGCGGCTCCACCAACACCAACCCCAACCCCGGCGGCGGAGGCTCGCAGACCCAGCCCACCCCCACCACCCCCAAGCCCACCACCGGCGGAGGCGGCGGAGGCACCGGCCCGGCCTCCGGCTGCGGCGGCAGCGGCTGGGGCCGCCTGGTCAACGTCGGCACCGGCCAGGCCGCCGGCCTCGGCTCGGACACACTGACGGCGGGCACCCCCGTCGTCTCCGGCCGCAACACCTCCTACGGCTGGATCAAGACCACCGACGGCAGCGGCCAGACCACCTTCACCGCCTGCAGGAGCGGCAGCGGCATCAGCCTAGGCGCCCGCTACGCCGGCAGCCCCAACGACGCCGAACTGGCCGGCCCCAGCTCCTACGGCGACCTCACCAACTGGTCGCTGGTGGACGCTAACCCCGGCACGTTCCAGGTCAAGTACGGCTACGGCGTGCAGAGCTGCCTCACCGACCGCGGCGCCGGCACCACCCTCACCGTCACCACCTGCTCGGCCATCGGCGACAAGTCCCAGCTCTTCCGCTTCTCCTGACCCGACTCCCGCCCCCCGCACCGGAGTTGTCACACCCCTCGGGAAGAGTGCCGGACATGGCCGAACAGTACGTCACCGCCTTCGCGGTGGACGCCGCGCTGCTCCTGCGCCTGCCCGGCTCGGGCGGGCCGGGGCTGCGCGGCGTCCCCCCGTCCGCCGCCCTCACCGAGCTGCTCTCCGGCCGGCTGCGCGCCGACGCGGACTCCCGCTACACCGCCCTGCTGCCCGCCCTCGCCGGCGCCCTCGGCACCCCGCTCGGCGAAGTGGTCCTGACCGGCCGCCACTGGGACGAACTCACCGACGTCCTGCGCACGTTGGGCGTCCCCGCGCTGACCGCCCTGTGGTCCCGCCGCTGGCCCTGGCCCGACGGCGCCACCGACGACCGGCCGTGGCCGCACGCCACCCTCACCCCGTGCTCCGCCCTCCCTGCCGTCCTCGCCGAACTCGCCGCCCTCGACCCGGACGCGCTGCCCGGCCTCCCCACCGCCCACCTCGACGACGAGGACCTCGAAGAGGCCGCCTGGCTCCTCACCGAGCACCTCCCCACCTGGGCGTCCCACGCCCGGGCCCACTCCCTCGACCTGCTCCTGGTCCGCGACGGCGCCCGCTGAACCCCGGGCCCGCCGCCACCGCTCAGGACACCACGTCCTTCGTCGCGAACCCCCGGAACGCCAACGCCAGCAGCACCACCGCGTACGACAGCGACAGCACCACGCCCTGCACCATCCCGCCCCACTCCAACTGCGGCTGCAACGCGTCCGCCCACGCGTACTGCCAGTGCGCCGGGAACCACTCCCGCAGCGACCCGAGCGCCGTCACGGCGTCCAGCACGCCGGTGATGATCGACGCGAACACCGCGCCGCCCACCGCGCCGAGCGGGGCGTCCGTCGCCGTGGAGAGCCAGAACGCCAGCGCGCCGACCACCACTTCGGCCAGGAACACGTACAGCACGGCCAGCGCCAGCCGCGGCAGCGCCTCCGTGGCGGACAGCGTCGCCCCGGTCGGCAGCTTCAGGTCGCCCCACCCGTACGCGGCGGTGCCGACCACCAGCCCCACGGCCGGCAGCAGCACCACCGCCGCAGCCGAGAACCCCATCGCCACGACGAACTTCCGCGCCAGCAGCCGGGCCCGCGGCACCGGCGCCGCCAGCAGGTACCGCAGCGAGGACCAACTCGCCTCCGACGCCACGGTGTCACCGCAGAACAGCGCCACCGGAATCACCAGCAGGAACCCGGTGCCCATGAACAGCAGCGTGGTGGCGAAGTTCGCCCCGGACGCGGTGGCCAGCTCGATGAACGTGGTGCGGTTCTCCCGCCCCGGCGTCCCGCCGATCCGAAAAGCCGCCAGCACGACGAACGGCAACGCCGCCAGCACCCCGCCGATCACCAGCGTCCGGCGCCGCCGCAACTGCCGCATCGCCTCGACCCGCAACGGCAGCGTCCGCCCCGGCCGATAGCCGGGCGCCGCCGTCTCCGCCGTCACCGCACTCACGCCGCACCTCCGATCAGGGCCAGGAACGCGTCCTCCAGCCGCCGCTGCGGCCCGATGCCCGTCACCGGCACACCCAGCCGCACCAGTTCGGCGGTCAGCCGGCTCACCGGCAGACCGTCCAGCCGCACCAGCAGCCCGCCGTCCACCGCCCGCACCGACTCCACGCCGTCCAACGCGGCCACCTTCTCCGCGACCACGGCCGTCTCCCCGAGCCCGAACCCGTCCTCGACACCGACCAGCAGCTGTTCACCCGCACCGGTGATCTCCCCGGTCGGCCCGGCCACCACCAGCCGCCCGCGCTCCATCACCACCAGATGCGTGCACGACTGCTCGACCTCGGCGAGCAGGTGGCTGGAGACGATGACCGTCCGCCCCGCGGCCGCGTAACGGACCATCACCTCCCGCATCTCCCGGATCTGCGGCGGGTCCAGCCCGTTGGTCGGCTCGTCCAGGATCAGCAGGTCCGGCAGCCCCAGCATCGCCTGCGCGATCGCCAGCCGCTGCCGCATGCCCTGCGAGTACGTCCGTACCGCCCGCTCCAGCGCCTCCCCGAGCCCGGCGATCTCCAGCGCCTCCGCGAAGTGCGCGTCCTCGACGGGCCGCCCGGTCGCCGCCCAGTACGACTCCAGGTTGGCCCGCCCGCTCAGATGCGGCAGGAAACCCGCACCCTCGACGAACGCCCCGACCCGCGACAGCACCGGCGCACCCGGCCGGATCGCGTGCCCGAACACCCGGATCTCACCCTCGTCCGGCCGGATCAGCCCCATCAGCATCCGCAGCGTGGTGGTCTTGCCGGCACCGTTCGGCCCGAGCAGCCCGAGCACCTGCCCGGCCTCCACCCGGAACGACAACTCCCGTACCGCGTAACGGTCCACCGAGCCCTTGTACTTCTTCGACAGCCCGGTGATCTGCAACGGCACCCCGGCCAGCGCCGGGTCCGGCGCCGGCGCGGCCACCCGCCGCCGCCGCGCGAACACCAGCAGCGCACCGAGCGCCAACGCCACCAGCGGCAGCACCCAGGTCCGGTCCGGCACCGGCGCGGCCTCGGTCCGCAACTGCTCCACCGTCGGCACGCTCAACGGCCCCGCCGCGGCCACCGTGTACGTGGCGGCCTGCGCGGGCGAGGCGTACGCCAGGTCGGTGGACGCCAGCACCAGCCGCAACCGGTGCCCGGCCGGGAACTCGTGGTCCACCGCCGGCAGCGTCACCTGCACCGTCCGCCCACCCGCCGCGTCCGCCCCCGTCACCCGCAGCGGGGCGACCAACTGCTGCGGCAGCGACTGCTTCCCGTCCGGCGCGACGTCGTACACCTTCGCGAACAGCACCGCCTCCGGCACGTCCGCCGCCACGTGCACGGCCACCGTCGGCGCACCCGTCAGGTGCAACGGGCCGCCCAGCGGCGCGGAGTCGAACGCCGCGAACTGCCCGGGAAAGTCGATCGACAGCCCCGCACCCACCGAGGACAGCTGCGACAGCGCCCCGATCCCCGGCAGGGTCGAGATGTTCGGCGGCGCGCCGCCCGGCGGATTCGCGATCCGCTGCTCCCGGCCCGTCAACTCCACCGTCCGCTGCCCGGTCCCGCCCAACCCCGGGTAGGCATCCGCGTCCGCCCCGCGCAGCACCGCCTGGAAGCCCGTCGAGTCGACGCCCCCGGTCCGCGTCACCCGGAACGCCGGCCCGGTCGACCCCTTCCCGCCCTTCAACCAGTGGTCGAACCAGGCCGTCACCCGGTCGTCGACCCGGGTACTGCTCTCCTGCCCGCCGTCGTGCCCCGCCCCGAACCAGTCCACCGCCACCGGCGCCCCGTTCGCGGCCACCGCCTTCGCGATCCGGTCGCCCTGGTCCAACGGGAACAGCGAGTCCTGCTGCCCCTGGACCACCAGCGTCGGCACCTTGATCCGCTCCGCCACCGACGACGGACTCGACCGCTCCAACACCCGCACCGCATCCGCGTCCGGCCGCCCGGCCGCCGCCACCCGGTCGTACATCTCACACAGCTCGTCCCGGAACCGCCCGCACCCCACCGGCCCCTCGACCTGCTGCTTCGCCCCGCCCCCGATCAGCCCGGACGCCGAACCGGTGGTGAAGAAGATCCCCGCCCACAGCTTCTTGAACACCCCGTCGGCGGCCGAACTCCCCTGCGCCGCCTGCGGAAACAGCGCATCCGCCAGATTCCACCAGGTGATCTGCGGCGCGATCGCGTCAATGCGCCTGTCGTACCCGGCCGCCAGCAGCGACACCGCGCCACCGTACGACGCCCCCGTCACCCCGACCCGGGGATCACCCTCCCCGTCCAACTGCACCTCGGGCCGCTGCGCCAACCAGTCCACCAGCCGCGACACATCCGCGACCTCCCGCTCCGGCTGGTTCAACCCGATCTGCCCCGACGACTCCCCGAACCCCCGCGCCGACCACGTCACCACCGCGTACCCGGCCCGCGCCAACTCCTCGGCCCGCGCCCGCTCCCCGTCCTTCGACCCCCCGAACCCGTGCGCCAACAGGATCGCCGGCCGCCGCCCCTCCCCACCCGCCGTGAAGAAGGACGTATCGATCCGAACCCCCTCCGCCCCCTCCAGGAACCGGTCCTCCCGATGCACCCCCACCGGCCCCCCGGCCCCCACCCCCACCACAACCCCACCCAGAAGCGCCCCCACCACGCCCCCCACCACCAGCCCCCGCCGCCACCCCACCCACCCACGCCAAACCCCAACAAGCCCCATACCCGCAGATCCTAACCACGCCCCCCGTAGGCCCCCGCTAAACCCACACCCCCACCCCCTCCCTCCCCGTCCCCGACGCCGCGCCCCTCCCCCATCAGCAGGCGGGCCACGGGCGGGCGGGCGGGGACAAAAACCTCAACCACCCCCAACCCCCACCCAACTCCCCACCCTCTCCCCCTCCCCACCCCCCATCAGCA
>NZ_JBSGDD010000155.1:0-8574 GCF_053602195.1 Kitasatospora sp. NPDC004531
GCCGAGTTCGGCGGAGGAGATGTCGAGGGTGGCGATCTCCTGGCCGAAGATGCTGAGCGAGCCGTCGCGTTCGTGGTCCTTCGGCTGCTGCTTGAAGTGCGGCTGCCGGTTCACCGTCCAGCTCAGCAGCCACGACGAGTCGCGCACGGTGACGATGCCGCCCGTCACCACGCCGCCCGAGAACGGGTCGCGCTTGCACACCTTCTGGATGTACTCCGGGATGCGGCGGTCCAGCGTGGTCACCGTCGCCGACTCCCACTTGGTCTGCGGGATGTGCGCGCCGAACACGTCCGGGCGGCCGAAGTCCGGGTGCTTGGCGGCGATCCGGCGCCACAGGTCCCAGGCCGGCGCCGGACCCTCGTCCAGCTTCGCCGGGGTGTGCTGGTCGCCGTTGTCGGAGTTCTCGGTCAGCGAGCCGATGGTGGTGAACAGCAGGTCGTCCTCGGTCAGCCCGACCCCGCCCGGCTGCCCGCCCGACACCCAGTGCAGCGCCGTCGCCTGCTTGCGGCCGCCCTCGAAGGAGAAGTCGACATCGGTGACCGTGGTGTCGTACTGGAACACCACGCCCTGCTCCATCAGCCACTTCACCAGCGGCAGCACCAGCGACTCGTACTGGTTGTACTTGGTGAACTTCAGCGCCGAGAAGTCCGGCAGCCCGCCGATGTGGTGCACGAAACGGTGCAGGTAGAGCTTCATCTCCAGGGCCGAGTGCCACTGCTCGAAGGCGAACATGGTGCGCCAGTACAGCCAGAAGTTCGACGCCAGGAACTCCTCGCCGAACACCTCGTCGATCCGCTTGCCCTCCATCTCCTCGCGCGTCGCCATGAACACCTTCATCAGGTCCCGCTGCGCCCGGTCGGTGAGCGCGAACAGGCCGTTGGTGCCCGCGTCCCGGCCCTGCCGGTGGGTGACGCGCTGGAGGGAGAAGTTCGGGTCGTCCTTGTTCAGCCAGTAGAACTCGTCGAGGACGCTCGCCCCTTCGATCTCCATCGAGGGAACGGAGCGGAAGAGGTCCCACAGGCACTCGAAGTGGTTCTCCATCTCGCGGCCGCCGCGCACCACGAACCCGCGCTCGGGCTCCTTGATGCCGTCCAGCGCGCCGCCCGGGATCTTCTGCTGCTCCAGGATCGTGATCCGCTCGCCGGCCAGCTGGCCGTCCCGGACCAGGAACGCCGCACCCGCCAGCGACGCCAGCCCCGAGCCCACGAACCACGCCCGCTTGTCGTCCACCCCGGCGGGCTTGCGGGGCCGTGCGAACGCCTCGTAGTTGCCGCTGCTGTAGTACATCGCGCCACTCCCATCCGTTGCACGGACCGACCAAGATCGTCGGCCTCTGGTTCCACCCAACCCGTCCTTACATCCGCGCGCACGGCGGGGTGCCCGCATTGCGATGTTCGGGTGAATTGCCCCATTGGGCCCTTGTGCCGATCCGGTGGTGTCGATATGGCGCTCGACATGTGAAGGAATGAAAGGTGACGGGTTCTGTCACCTTTGGCGTCGATCGTTGAAGGCATGGAGAACACGAACGAAGCCCCGTCCCCCGACAGCCTCCCCGCCCGCCCGCTGGCGGGCCGGATCGCCCTGGTCGCGGGGGCGACCCGGGGCGCGGGCCGGGCGATGGCGGTGGAGCTGGGCAGGGCCGGTGCGACGGTCTACGTGACCGGACGGACGACCCGCGAGCGGATGAGCGAGGTCGGTCGGGCGAGCGAGACGATCGAGGAGACGGGAGAACTGGTGACGGCGGCCGGCGGAGTCGGGATCGCGGTGCCCACCGACCACCTGGACGAGGCGCAGGTGCGCACGCTGTTCGGGCGGATCGAGGAGGACCACGGGCACCTCGACATCCTGGTCAACGACCTGTGGGGCGGCGAGCGCCTGCTGCTCGACTCGGTCTTCGGGAAGAAGAGCTGGGAGACGCCGCTCGCCGACGGGCTGCGGATGCTGGAGCTGGGCGTGCGCTCGCACGTGATCACGGCGGCGCTCGGCCTGCCGCTGCTGATCCGCTCGGACGCGCCGCTGCTGGTGGAGGTCACCGACGGCACGGCGGAGAGCAACCGCCGCTACCGGGAGAACCTCTACTACGACCTGACGAAGAACGCGCCGATCCGAATGGCCTTCGGACTGGGCGAGGAACTGGCCGAGTACGGCGGCGCGGCGGTGTGCGTGACGCCGGGCTTCCTGCGCTCCGAGCAGATGCTCGCGCACTTCGGCGTGACGGAGGAGAACTGGCGCGACGTCATCGAGGCCGAGCCGGCCTTCGCGATCGCGGAGTCGCCGCAGTACCTCGCGCGCGGCGTGGCCGCACTGGCCGCCGACCCGCAGCGGGCCGAGCGGTGGAACCGGAAGTCGACGTCCAGCGCCGAACTCGCCCGGGCCTACGGCGTCACCGACACCGACGGCAGCCGGCCGGACGGCTGGGCCTACTTCGACGCGGTGGGCGAGAAGGGGGATCAGGTCTCGGCGGACGACTACCGCTGAGATCGGGCAGGGCCGCCGTCCGGGCCCTCGTCGCGGTAGAGCGCGGCGAAGGCCCGGGCGTGCCGGGCGAGCCGGGCGCGCAGCGCGGGCGGGGCCAGCACCTCGGCCTCCGCGCCGAGCGAAGCCAGTTCGAGGAACGCGATCTCCTCGGACTCCACGGCGAGTTCGACGGTGACGAGCCCCGCCGCATCCGGCGGTGCGGCGGCGGCCAGCGCCCGCTCGGCCGCCGCCCGGTCGGTGACCTCCGGCAGGCGGCGCGCGCCCGCCGGAGTGAGCCGCACCGTGGCGGCGGAGCGCAGCAGCGAGCGGGCGAACCGGGCGCTGTGCTCCTCCCAGAACGCCGCCAGGTCGAAGGACGCCTCGCGGGTGAACGCGCCGTCGGCGGGCGTCTCCAGCGCGGTGATCCGGTCGGCGCGGTAGCTGAGGAAGGCGCCGCCCGCCCGGCCCACCAGGTACCAGACGCCCGCCTTCAGGACCAGCCCGTACGGCTCCACCCGGCGGGCCGCCCCGGGCTCGCGACCGGGCCGGGCGTAGACGAACTCGACCGCGCGGTCCGCCCAGAGGGCGCGCGCCAACTCCGGCAGCAGCTCGGGGGTGGACGGCTCGCGGAACCACGCCGGCGCGTCCAGGTGGAAGCGCCGGGCCGAGGACTCGGCCGCCGCCCGCAGCGAGGGCAGCAGGGTGGCGGAGACCTTCAGCCGGGCGGCGTCGGCGGCGTCGGACAGCCCGAGGTCGCGCAGCGCGGAGGGCAGGCCGGACAGGAAGAGCGTCTCGGCCTCGGTGGGGTCCAGCGTGGTCAGCCTGGTCCGGTACCCGGGGGCGAGCCGGTAGCCGCCGGCCCGGCCGCGTTCCGACCGGACCGGGATCCCGGCGTCCTGGAGCGCCTGGACGTCGCGGATGACGGTCCGTTCGGACACCCCCAGTTCCGCGGCCAGTTCGGCGGCGGTCAGGCCGGGGGTGGACTGCAGCAGCAGGGCCATGCGGATCAGACGGGAGGCGCGCATCCGCCCAGCATCCCCGATCCGCGCCCCGGCGCTCACCCCGGGCGGCCCGTCACTCCACCCGGAACCTCGCCGGCCGTTCCCTGACTGTTCATCAGCTGATCATTCATCACGATCCGTACTGTGGACGGGTGGTGTGAGCAGGGCTTTCGATGGATAGGCTGGCAGACAGCCCGGCCCGACGGGCCGATCCACCGAGGGGGAATCCACACCGAAATGTCGTACCTGCGCACCTTCCTGCCCTGGATCGTCTTCGCGGTGATCCCGTCCGCCCAGTGGCAGTGGGCCGCCCTGGCCGGCCTGGTCGTCGCGGCGGCCGTCATCCTCCAGCAGCGCGGGGCCGGCGCCGCCTACGACGCGCTGATCATCGAACTCGGCTCCGCGCTGTACTTCGCCGCCCTCGCCGCGATCGCCTTCGCCGACCCGCACTCCGGCATCCGCGACTGGTCGGCGACGCTCTCCTCCGCCTGCCTCGCCGTCATCGCCGGCACCTCGCTGCTGATCGGCAAGCCCTTCACCCTCGGCATCGCCAAGCGCAGCACCCCGCCCGAGATCTGGCCGCTCAAGCCGTTCATCCGGGTCAACGTGGTCATCACCACCGTGTGGACGGCCGCGTTCGCACTCACCGCCGTCGTCCTGGCCGTGCTCGCCCACGGCGGCCGCGGCCACTCGCTGCCCTCGCTGCTGGTGCAGATCGCCGGCTTCGTCGTCCCGATGGTCTTCACCGTCCGCTACGTCGCGCTGGTCCAGTCCCGCGCCCCGCAGCAGCCCTGACGCCCCGTCGTCCGAGGAGCCCGGCCGTCCCACGGCCGGGCTCCTGCCATGCCGGCCTCAACTCCCGCTCTGCCGGGCGTCGTACGCCTCCCGGGCCGCCGCGATCTCCCGCTGGTGGGTCTCCGTCCAGGTGACCAGCGAGCGGATGGTGGCGTGCAGCGTCCGCCCGAGCGGCGTCAGCGCGTAGTCCACCCGGGGCGGAACCACCGGGTGCACCGTCCGCTCCACCAGGCCGTCGCGCTCCAGGTGGCGCAGCGTCACCGTCAGCATCCGCTGGCTGACCCCGTCGATCGCCCGGCGCAGCTCGGTGAAGCGCAGCGACCGGCGGTCCAGCAGCGCGATCACCAGCAGCGACCACTTGTCGGCGACCCGGTCCAGGATCTGCCGCACCTCGCAGTCCTCCCGGACGTCCCACTGGAGGATGTCGTAGTCGCACTCGGTCACTGCGCAGTGCGTCGGTTCCTCAGAAGTGCCTTCTTCCATGCCTCCTGATGGTGCATCAGGATGACGGTGGTTACAAGAGGGAACCGACCGGACGGAACAGAACCGCCGTCGGCCCTCGCCACCCCCCGTCCCGAGGAGCCCCCGGTGTCCGCGCCCACCACCCTGCCCGAGAACGACCGCGAGCCCGCCTTCGAACCCCCCGGCCGACCAGGGAGTCCCGACCCGCTCGCGCCCGCGCGCGGCCGGGCCGCCGCCGTGCTGGCCGTGCTGTGCGGGGCGATCTTCCTGGAGGGCATCGACGTGGCGATGCTCAACGTCGCCCTGCCCTCGATCCGCTCCGGCCTCGGCATGTCCACCGGCGCCCTCTCCTGGGTGATCAGCGCCTACGTGCTCGGCTACGGCGGCTTCATGCTGCTCGGCGGCCGCGCGGCCGACCTGCTCGGCCGGCGCCGGATGTTCCTGCTCTGGCTCGGCGTCTTCGTGCTCTTCTCCGGCCTCGGCGGCTTCGCCACCGAAGGCTGGATGCTCGTCCTGGCCCGCTTCGCCACCGGCCTGTCCGCCGCCTTCATGACCCCGGCCGGACTCTCCATCATCACCACCTCCTTCCCCGAGGGCCCCCGCCGCGACCGCGCCCTGCTGGTGTACGCCGGCACCTCCGCCGCCGGCTTCTCGCTCGGCCTGGTGGCCGGCGGCCTGCTGACCGCGATCGGCTGGCGCTGGGTGTTCTTCGCCCCCGTCGTGCTGGCCGCCGCCCTGCTTGCCGCCGCCACCGTGCTGATCCCGCGCCAGGCCGCGCCCGAACGCACCCCCGGCGCCCGGTTCGACCTCGCCGGGGCGATCACCGTCACCGGGGCGATGATGCTGCTGGTCTACGGCGTGGTCCGGATCGGCGAGCCCGACGCCCGCCCCGCCGTCACCCTCGCCGTGCTGGCCGCCGGCCTCGCCCTGCTGACGGCCTTCGTGCTGATCGAACGGCGCTCGCCGGCCCCACTGGTGCGCCCCGGCCTGCTGCGCACCGGAACGCTGCTGCGGGCCGACCTCGGCGCGCTGCTGTTCGCCGGATCGTTCTTCGGCTTCCAGTTCGTCGCCACCCTCTACCTGCAGGACCTGCGCGGCTGGACCCCGCTGCAGACCGGCCTCGCCCTGCTGGCCGTCGGCTCGGACGCCGTCCTGGCGCCGACCCTCACCCCGTGGCTGGTCCGGCGCTTCGGCCACCCCCGGGTGATCCTCGGCGGCTTCCTGCTGGCCGCCCTCTCCTACGGCCTGTTCGTCCCGGTGGGCGCCGACTGGACGTACCCGATGATGTTCCCGACCATGCTGCTGACCGGCCTCGCCTTCGCCCTGGCGTACGGCCCGCTGACCATCGCGGCCACCGACGGCGTCGCCGAGGAGGAGCAGGGCCTGGCCGGCGGACTGCTGAACACCGCCTTCCAGTTCGGCGCCGCGCTCGGCCTCTCGGCGGTCACCACCGTCAACCTGGCGGCGCTCGGCTCCGGCGCGACCCCGCTGGAGGCGTTCCGGATCGCGCTGCTGGTGCCGGTCGCCTCGGCCGTGCTCGGCGCCCTGATCGCCGCCGTCGGCGCGGTCCGACGCCGCGCCTGACGCACCGCCGCCGACCGGGCCCCGGCGGTGCCGCCCGCACCACCGGGGCCGGTGGGCGCCGCGGTCAGCAGGCCGGATCGACGGGGGAGAGGACGCCGAAACGGTCCTCCAGGTGCTGCGCGGCCGCCAGGCACAGGTCCTCGCGGAACGGCCGCCCCACCAGCTGCACCCCGGTCGGCAGCCCGTCCGCGAGCCCGGTCGGCACCGCCACCGAGGGGACGCCGACGAAGCTGGTCAGCGAGCACAGCCGCATGGCGTCGGTGACCCGGTCGCGCCCCGCCTGGTCGCGGGACTCCAGCCCGGGCTCCACCGGCGGCTCGGTGAACACCGGGCCGAGCAGCAGCGGATACTCCTGCAGGAACTCCGCCCAGCTGCGGCGGATGTTCATCCAGGTGCCCATCAGCGCGATCAGCCCGGCCGCGTCGACCTGCGGCGTGCGGCGCATCGCGAACCCGATGAAGCGGTCGCCGCCCTCGCCGAGCAACTGCCGCACGACCGGCCAGGACGGGGTGAACTCGGCGACGGTGAGCCGGTGGTAGGCGTCGAACGCCTCCTCGAAGCGGGGCACGTCCGGCACCTCGCGCACGTCGTACCCCGCCTCGGCCAGCGCCCCGGCCGCCCGCTCGACGGCCCGCCGCACCGTCGGATGCACCCCGCGCCCGCCCGGATCGGCGACCACCGCGACCTTCGGCGGACCGTCGAGCGGGCGGCCGTACAGTGGCGCGGGGACGGCCCGCGGATCACGCGGGTCGGGCCCCGCGAGGGCCTCGTACGCCAATCGCAGATCGGCCACCGTGCGGGCCAACGGGCCGTCCGTGACCAATACTTGGGAGGCCGGGCCGGGATCGTCCGGGCCCAGCAGGCGCTGGTCGGCGGCGAACCGCCCGGCGGTCGGCGCCAGCGCCGCGACCCCGCAGAACGAGGCCGGGACGCGCACCGAGCCGCCCGAGTCGTCGCCCAGCCCGAGCGCGGCCATCCCGGTGGCGACCGCCACCCCGTCCCCGCCGCTGCTGCCGCCGGGCGTGCGCCCGGCGTCCCACGGGTTCAGCGTGTCGCCGTACAGCTCGCTGCGGGTGTGCATCCCCGACAGGATCAGCGTCGGCATGTTGCTGTGGCCGATCGGGACCGCCCCGGCGGCGCGCAGCCGGGCCACCGGGATCGCGTCCGCCTCGGCCGTCAGGTGCGCGAACCGCCGCAGGCCGAAGGTGGCCGCGAAGCCCTCGACCCGGATGCACTCCTTCACCGAGAACGGCACCCCGGCCAGCGGGCCGAGCTCCTCCCCGGCGGCCCGCCGCGCGTCGAGCCGGCGGGCATCGGCCCGGGCCCGCTCGGCGAACAGCTGCGTGACGGCGTTGACCTGCGGATTCACCGCCTCGATCCGGTCGAGGTGGGCCTCCACCACCTCGACCGCGGACACCTCGCCGGCGCGGACGGCGGCGGCGAGAGCGCCGGCCGAAAGCTTCCACATGGTTCTGTCCTCCCGATTTTTCCGATGCGCTCGCATCGGAACGAGACCGCACCCTAGCCCACGAACCGATACACTCGCATCGAATAAATCACCACCGAGGCGCGGGAGGCCGCAGCAGATGCCCAAGCAGGTCGACCACGAGGAACGCCGCCGTCACATCGCCGACGCCGTCTGCGCCCTGATCGACGAACAGGGCCTGCAGGCCGCCGGCCTCCGCGACGTCGCCGCCCGCGCCCAGGTCTCGATGGGCGCCGTCCAGCGCTGCTTCCGCACCAAGGACGAGATGCTGCGCTTCACCCTCGCCCACATCGGCCGCCAGGTCACCGCCCGGGCCCGCGCCCGTCTGGTCGCCGCCCCCGCCCAGTCACCGGCCAGCGCCGTCGGCCACCTCGCCCACGAGCTCGCCCTGCTGCAGACCCACCGGCGCGCCCAGGCCCGTACCTGGCTCGCCTTCCTCGCCGCGGCCGCCGTCGACCCCGCCCTGGCGGCCGGCCTGCGCGCCGGCTACGCCGACCTGGAGGAGCTGCTCACCCCCCTGATCGCCGCCGCCGTCGACCTCCCCGACCCCGCCGCCGAGGCCCGCACCCTGCTCGCCCTCGCCGACGGCCTCACCGCCCACGTGCTGATCGGCCGGCGCACCCCCGAGGAGGCCGAGCACCTCCTGCACGCCCACCTGACCCGGCTCTGGGCCACGACTCCCCATGGCTGCGCCGAACACCGCTGAAACTGCGCGGAGTTGACGGTCCGGAACGCGGATCGACCCGCGGCCGTCCGGCCCGGGGGAGGGCCGTGGCGCGCGGGTCGATC
>NZ_JBSGDD010000156.1:0-8385 GCF_053602195.1 Kitasatospora sp. NPDC004531
GTGGTCAGTTGGTGCGGGTGTTGGTCAGGTGCAGCCCGATGTAGCCGACGTAGATCCGGCCGCTGCCGGAGCAGTCGTCCAGGTAGTGCACCCGGGGCGCGGTGCCGCCGCCGCCGATCCGCAGGTGCGCGCCCATGAAGGCGCGACAGGAGGAGTCGACGTCGGCAGGGACGGGCAGCATCCGCTGGCGCTTCCACTTGCCGTGGCTGGCCACGGTGCGGGACTCGCCGCGGACCGCCTTGCGCGGCGGGAAGCGGTGGCAGCCGGGCGGGGTGTGCTCGCACCACTGCTTGAAGTCGCCGCCGGCCTCGCCGCGCACGGCGGCGTCGGCGTACTCCTGGAGCGCGGTCAGGCCGTCCCAGGTGAGCCGGGCCCAGCCGGGGCCGTCGGCCTGGCCGTCCAGGGCGACCGTCTCCTTGCTGTCACCGGTGAACTCCAGCAGCGGGAACTCGCCGAAGCGGTCGACCAGTTCGCCGAAGCTGGCCGGGCCGGCCCCGCACCGGGAGCGGCGCGGCGGGCGGGGCTGCTCGACCCGCATCCGGCAGCGTTCCAGCCGGACCGCCGGGTGCGCGGGCCGCTCGGGGGCCTTGCGGGCCTCGGGCGGCAGCCACAGCTGCGGCACCGCCGCCAGCGGGGCGGGCAGCGCGAGTGCGGCGGCCACCCGGCGCGGTTCGCGGGCCAGCAGGGCGGCGGCGCGGCGAAGGTTCTCGTCGATCCGCTGGCGCGGCAGGACGGGGTGGCGGGCGGCGTCGGCGCGGGAGGCCGGGTCGACGTCGGGCAGGAAGGTGCGGACGGCGCCGCCGTACACCTTGTGGTACTCCAGCGCCAGGTTGAACCGCGGCAGCGCGGTGTGCCCGAGCACGTACATCGAGGCCAGGCCCGGGAGTTGGCGGACCAGCGGGCCGAGCACCTGCTCCTGCCACTGCTCGATCGGGACGGCGGGCGGCACGCTGGCCACCACGGTCGGCAACTGCCGGTCTGGGTCGCACAGTTCGTCGATCAGGCCGTCCAGGTCGGCGGGCCCGAGCAGCCGCGGCGCGACCTCCAGCGGCACCGGGCCCTCGGCGGCGTCCAGCAGCGGCAGCAGCCCGCGGACGAGATCCGGGACGGGGACCCGGCCGTGGCCGCTCGACGCGGGCCCGGCGGGGAGGTGTTCGGCCTCGACGCGCAGCCGGGTCGGGCCGTCGGCGTCCTCGGAGGCGAGGGTGAGGGTCAGTTGGTCGGTGCCGTGCGGCGCGGGGGTGCGCAGCCGGCGGCGGCTGTAGCGGGCTCCGGGGCCGCGGCCGGGCAGCGGTCCGCCGTCGCGGTCCAGCAGCACCCGGTCGCCGAGCCGTAGTCGCTCCGGCGGGGCCCCGTGCTCGCGGGGCGGGGGCTCGTCGTGCCCCTCCGCCTTCAGCCAGGCGGCGAGCAGGTGGTCGACGAGGGCGGTGGTGTCGTGGTGCGGGCGTGGTGTCGCGGCCGTCAGCCGATAGGGCGGCTGGGCGTGGTCGGTGGGCATACGCGGAACCTCCCGAGGTGCGGTGCTGCGGTCTGCGAGTCCTCCTTCCGGTGCCGTGCCGAATCGCGGTGTCCTACTTCAGGAGACGAAACGACCGGGAGTGAAAGTTCCTCCTCCGGCCGCGGTTCCTTCCTTCGAGTGTCATCGGGCGGCAACCGGAACTCCGCCCGCGCCGCCTCTGCTACCCGCCCGTCCGCAGTTGATGCGGCGGCCCGAAAGCCTTGCCCGCACCGGAACTTGGCCGAAAACCGACGGCCGCCCGGAGCGCCGGGCCGGGCCCTCGGGAACGCGACCGCTCAGACCTCGACCTCGACGAAAGTGCGTCCGGCGGGTTGCGCGGCCGCCGAACCGCCGGTCGTCTCCGCCAGCCAGGTGTGGAACTCCGTCACCTCCGGCTCGGGGACGCCCACTTCGATCCGCACCCCGTCCGCGAGGTACTCCAGCCCGGCCACCGTGTACCCCGCCGCCCGCAGGTCGTTCTCCAGCCGCCCGGCCCGGGTGTGATCCGCCGTCACCGACAGCAGCGCCACCGGCCGCCGCTCCAGCAGCCCGATCTCGTCCAGCGCCTCCGACACCGCCGCCCCGTACGCCCGCACCAGGCCGCCCGCGCCCAGCTTGATGCCGCCGAAGTACCGGGTCACCACCGCGACCGTGTCGGTCACCCCGCGCCGCCGCAGCACCTCCAGCATCGGCACGCCCGCCGTCCCGGCCGGCTCGCCGTCGTCGCTGGAACGCTCGCGCGGCTGCTCCTCGCCGACCACGAACGCGGTGCAGTTGTGCCGGGCGTCCCAGTACTGCTTGCGGATCGCCGCGATGAACGCCTGCGCCGCCTCCTCGTCGGGGACCCGGGCCAGGTGGCAGATGAACCGGGACTTCTTGATCTCCAACTCGTGGCTGCCATCGCCCCGGACGGTCAGGTACGGCTTCGGGCTCGGCTCGGCCATGACGCTGGTGCTCTCCGCTGTCGCTCTCCATCCGGCGCCGCCCAGCGGCCACCGGTCTCGCCGCCCAGCCTAGGCCCTCCGGCCCCGGCCGCGCGGACCGTGCCTGGTCAGCGGCCCGCTCACGGGCCTGCTCACGAGCCCGCCCACCGACCTGCTCACCGACCTGCTCACCGGCCTGCTCACCGGCCTGCCAAGGCGTGCAGGGCGGCGCGGTCCAGGCCGGTGCGGGCGGCGATCTCGGCCGGGTCGACGGCGCCGCAGTCCAGGCCGCGCAGCAACTGGCCGGCCAGGGCACGGGCGGTGGCGGGCTCGTCCAGCACCGCGCCCGAGCGGCCGGCCAGGTATCCGGCCAGCCGCGCGCAGGCGGCGTCCAGGCCCTCGCGGTGGAAGGCATACACCGCGGCGTAGCGGGTGGGCAGTTGGGCGGGGTGCAGGTCCCAGCCCTGGTAGTAGGCGCGGGCCAGCGCGCGGCGGACCAGGCCGTGGTGCAGCCGCCAGGCCGCGTGCACCTGCTCGGCCGGGCCGGTGGGGACGACGTTGGTGGAGCCGTCGGAGAGCCGGACGCCGGTGCCGGCCGCGGCGACCTGCATCACGGCCTTGGCGTGGTCGGCGACGGGGTGGTCCGGGCTCTGCCACTCCGCGCCGACCCCGCAGGCCGCGCTGTAGTCGAAGGTGCCGTAGTGCAGGCCGGTGGCCCGGCCCCCGGCGGCCTCGATCAGCAGCGCCACGGTGGCCCGGCCGTCCGGGCCGAGCACGGCCTGGGTGGTCTCGATCTGGAGCTCGAAGCCGAGCCGCCCGTCGGGCAGCCCCGCCCGCCGCTCGAAGTCGGCCAACAGCCGCGCCAGCGCGGCGACCTGAGCGGGGTGACTGACCTTCGGCAGGGTCAGCAGCAGGCCGTCCGGCAGGCCGCCCTCGGCCAGCAGGGTGCCCAGGAACAGCTCAAGGGTGCGGACGGCGCGGGCCCGGACGGCGGCCTCCAGGCACTTGGTCCGGATGCCGAGGTACGGCGGCGCGCCGCCCCCGGCCACGGCTGCCGCCACCAGCTTCGCGGCCCGCACCGCCGCGGCGTCCTCCTCCGCGTCCGGGCGCGGGCCGTAGCCGTCCTCGAAGTCGATCCGCAGGTCCTCGACCGGCTCGCGCGCCAACTTGGCCCGCACCCGGGCGTGCACCTCCGCGAGCAACGCGTCGGCCGGCACGCCGAGCGCCCGCGCCAGCCGGGCGGGCGTCCCCGCGTGCTGCTCGAACACGGCGAGCGCCCGCGCGCCCCACTCGTCGACGGTGTGCGCCCCGAACGCGTCGGCCGGCACGTACACGGTGTGCACCGGCTGCCGCGCGGGCCGCTCGCCCGGGTAGCGGCGGGTCAGTTCGGCGTCCACCGGCGCCAGCAGCGCCTCCACGGCGGCCCGGGCGTCCGGCGAGAACGAGACCGGCCGGGCGGCTCCGGCCTGAGCGGGCTGCGACATCCGGGCTCCTCACTCTCACCGCGCGGCATCGACGCAGCGGTCCGGTGAAGGTAGTGCCGCCGCGCGGAAGCGTCAATGGCCGCCCGCCGGAGAACCGGGGACGGCCACAGAGCCTGATGCCTAAAGGAGTTGAGGCGGCGTCAACGAGCGGCGGGGAGCGTCACTCCCGGCCCGACTCGATGTAGCGCGCCTGCAGCTGGTCCCAGACCTTCTCGACGTCCTTCACCGTCACCCCGCCGTCCGGACGCGAGCCCGGAACGCCGCGCAGCGACAGGTACTCGGCGAACCGGCGCTCGTCGGGCTGGCGCTGGTGCTCCTCGATGTAACCGACCAGCTCGGCGAAGCACTCGTCCACGCTCAGCGGCTCCGTCCCGACCGCGAACGGGCGGCGCGCCGGGGCCTCCTCGGCGCCCTCCGCGAAGGGCAGCGTCTCGTCCTCCATCATCGCGTCCAGCCGCAGCGGGCGGCCGCCCAGCCGGATCGGCTCGACCTCCTGGTCGTGCGCCGCCGGACGGCCGCTCGGATCCACCGGCACCTGCTGCGGCTGCGGCGCCGCCTGCGGCCCCTGCGGTCCCTGCGGGCGGGCCTGGGCGTGGCCGTTGGCCGCTGCCCGCTGCTGCTGCTCGGCCCCCGCCGGGAGGTAGCCCTCCGGGTGGCCGCCCTGCTCGGCGAAGGCCTGCTCCGGGTAACCCTGCTCGACGAACTGCTGCTCCGCGAACCGCTGTTCCGGGTGGGCCTGCTGCTCCTGCTGCTCCGGGTACCCGTCGGCCGGCTGGTAGCCCGACTGCGGACGTCCGGGCGCCTCCGCGTCCGCCGCACGCGGGGCCTTGAACCACGGGGAGGCCTGGCCCGGCACCCGCGCGGTGTGCACCTGGTCGGGCTCCGCGAGGTGCGAGCGCACCGGGCGCGCCGTCCACACGTTCAGGTCCGAGGTCCGGTCCACCACCGGCGCGGCCTGCGCGCCCTCCGGGTCCTGCTGGTCCCGCAGCCGCACCGCGGCGAGCTTCGCCAGCGTCGGCACCGCGACCGCCGCCGACACCGGCGGCACCGCCGACTGCGGCTGCGCGGCGGCCTTCTGAGGCTGCGGCTGGGCCTGCGGCTGCGGTGCGGCGGAGTCGGCGGCGACGGCCGGGCCCTGGGCCGACGCCGGGGCGGCGAGCGCCGCCGGCCGACCCTGCGCCACCTGGCCGCCGGCCGGCGCGGGCCGCTCCGCCTGAACCTCCTGCTCGGCCTCGACCGCCGCGCCCGGCACCTGGAGCGGACCGTCGATCCGGTCCAGCACCGTCGGGTCCAGCGGCACACCGTACTTCGCCAGCTTCAGCGGCAGCAGCGCCTGGAACGGCGCCGAGCGCCGCCAGCCCCGCCCGTACCGGAACCGCAGCTGCGCGCGGTACACCAGCCGGTTCTGCTCCAGCCGCACCGTCTCGTCGTACGAGCGCAGCTCCCACAGCTTCATCCGGCGCCACAGCCGGAACGTCGGCACCGGCGACAGCACCCAGCGCATCAGCCGCACCGACTCCATGTGCCGGTCCGCGGTGATCGCCGCGATCCGCCCCACCGCGTGCCGCGAGGCCTCGACCACCACCACGAACAGCACCGGGATCACCGCGTGCATCGCCATGCCCAGCGCGTCGCCCCAGGACGCCGCCGCGTTGAACGCGATCGTCGCCAGCGTCAGCAGCCACGCCGTCTGCCGCAGCAGCGGGAACGGGATCCGCAGCCAGGTCAGCACCAGGTCCAGCGAGAGCAGCACCACGATGCCCGCGTCGACGCCTATCGGAAAGGCGTAGGCGAAGGACCCGAAGCCCTTCTCCAATGCCAAGTCCCGCACCGAGTTGTACGAGCCGGCGAAACCGATGCCCGAGATCACACACGCGCCGACGGCCACCACGCCCAGCAGAGCCCGGTGCGCGCGGGTAAGGGAAGGACGTGCCATTCGAATGATCAACCCCTGGGACTCGGCAGCCGCCGTAGGACCTGTAGCCGCCGAGTACACGTCCCCGCCCGGGGCGCACGACCGCGGGACACCGCGATGCTGATGCGCCGTTGACAGACTCGGCCCACCGGATACTACTCGCACGGCCGTTCACCCCTGTCGCCAGGCCGGACCGGCACCACTCCTCCACCGCTCCCCACCCGCACGCACACCCTGCGCCGGACGCGCTACCCGGCGGCCGGCCGCTCCGCCGCTCCGTTCAGGTACGCCAGCACCGCCAGCACCCGGCGGTTGCCGTCCTCCGTCGGCGCGAGCTCCAACTTCCCGAAGATATTGGCGATGTGCTTGGCCACCGCGCCGTCACTGATCGTCAGCCGCGCCCCGATCGCCGAGTTCGAGCAGCCCTCCGCCATCAGCCCCAGCACCTCCCGCTCCCGCGGCGACAGCCGCTGCAACGGCTCCGAGCCCGCGCTGTGCTGCAACAGCCGGCCGATCACATCCGGATCCATCGCCGTCCCCCCGGCCGCCACCCGGCGCACCGCGTCCACGAACTGGTCCGCGTTGAACACCCGGTCCTTCAGCAGGTAGCCGACGCCGCCGGTGCCGTCCGCCAGCAACTCGCGGGCGTACAGCTGCTGAACGTGCTGCGACAGCACCAGCACCGGCAGCCCCGGTATCTCCCGGCGCGCCGCCAACGCCGCCTGCAGCCCCTCGTCCGTCAGCGTCGGAGGCAGCCGGACGTCGACCACCGCGACGTCCGGCCGTTCCGACAGCAGCGCCGCCAGCAGATCGGGCCCGGTCTCCACCGCGGCCGCGATGGTGAACCCGTGAACCTCCAACAGCCGTGTCAGGCCTTGGCGAAGGAGGTAGAGATCCTCGGCGAGGACAACGCGCACGGCAGCTCCATCGTGATGGTGGTCGGCCCGCCCACAGGACTGTCGAGCGAGATCACTCCGTCGAACGTACCCAACCTCTTCTCGATCCCCCGCAACCCACCGCCCGTCTCCATCCGCGCACCGCCGTGCCCGTCGTCCGTCACCACCACCCGCAACCGACCCGCCCGGTGCAGCACATCCACCCACACCTGCCCGGCCCCCGCGTGCTTCGCCGCATTCGCCAGCAGCTCGCTCACGCTGAAGTACACCGCCGTCTCCAACGACGCCTCCGGACGGCCCGGCAGACTCACCGTCACCTCCGTCGGCAGCACCGCCGTCAGCGCCAACTCCCGCACCGCGTCCGGCAGGCCGCGCTCGGCCAGCACCGGCGGGTGGATGCCCCGGACCAGATCCCGCAGCTCCTGCAGCGCCTTCGCCGAGGACTCCCGCGCCTCCGCCAGCAGCTCCCGCGCCGCCGTCTGGTCGCTCGTCATCAGGTGCTCGATCGTTCCCAGCGTCAACCCGATCGCCACCAGCCGGGCCTGCGCCCCGTCGTGCAGATCCCGCTCGATCCGCCGCAACTCCGCCGCCTGGGCGTCCACCGCATCCGCCCGAGTCTCCGTCAGATGCGCGACCCGCTCGGTCAGTTCGGCCCGGCTCTGCTGCGGACCGCCGCCCAGCACCCGGCACGCCAGCCCGTTGTGCGCCCGCACCGCCCACGGCATCGCGAGCAGGCCGGCCGCCGCCATGACACCGCCGATGAGCGCGGAGAACAACAGGTTCACCGTGTGGCTGTTGAGCCCGAAGAAGTGCCGCGAATCCACCGTCGCCGACGCCATGAACACCAGCCCGCCCCACACCAGCACCATCGGCACACCCAGCAGCACGATCACGCCCACCGGGTTCGCCAGCAGCCACAACCCCTCCCGCTGCACCTGCCGGTCACGCACCGCCCACTGCACGAGCTGCACCAGCCGCGCCACCTCCAGCCGGCGGTGGTAGGACACCCCCGTCCACCAGAACCCGCGCGCGTCCTGCTCCAACGCCTCCCGCGGCGAATACACCACCCGCCAGGTCTCCCCCGAGGCCCGCTCCACCCGCTGCCGCGTCCACCCCGCACCGTGCCGGACGAACCAGTACAGCGCCGACGCCCCCACCACGATCGCACTCGGCAGCGCCACGAACGGCGCCAACGGCCCGCCGTCGAACAACTGCACCGCGGCCAACGCCGTGAACACCGCCGCGAGCACCGGAACCACCGGCCCCGCGACCGCCGCCACCGCCATCACCACGCCCTGCCCGAAGGCCCGCACCCCCACCCGCCCGCGCTCCCCCGCAACGGACCTGGCGGCCCCACCGCCGAACCATGTCATCGTCGTTGTCGTCGCCAAGGCCTACTCCCCGAGAGTTGATCGCCGTCCCCAAGAACGCTCTCAGTCTCTCCCCGACCCCCCGGCCGACACATTGGCCCAGCCACCCATCTTTCAGGTGGACCTAACTCCACCTCGATCACTGGTGCCTGGTACCCCGCCGGCCCGGAAATGCGAAAAAGCCCCCCGCCAAGAATGGCGGGAGGCTTTCCCAGAAAAATTGTTCGGCGGCGTCCTACTCTCCCACAGGGTCCCCCCTGCAGTACCATCGGCGCTGTGAGGCTTAGCTTCCGGGTTCG
>NZ_JBSGDD010000157.1:0-8202 GCF_053602195.1 Kitasatospora sp. NPDC004531
GGGGGCACCCGCCGCGGCGCCCGGGGCGCCGGGGGTGCCGGCCGCGCCGGGCGTGCCGACGGGCGCACCGCCGACCGGGCCCGCACCGGCCACCGGGCCGGCGCCGACCGGGCCGCCGACCGGAATGCCGCCGCCGCCACCGACCGGGCCGCCACCGCTGACCGGGCCGAGCTGGATCGACCCGCCACCGCCGCCGCCCGAGCCGCCGCCGAACACCGGGCCGGAGTCGCCGCCCCGGTGGATGCCGCCACCGCCGCCACCGCCGCCGGACGACCAGATGTCGCCGCTGCCCACCGAGGGCGGCAGGTTCGGCGCGGGCGGCGCCAGCACCGAGTCGACGTGCACCGACACCGGGCCGTGCGAGGACGGGGAGGGCGAGGGCGCGTCGTTCGGCGACCAGTTGCCGCCACCGCCGCCGCCGTACGAACCGCCACCGCCACCGCCGCCGCCGACCGGGGCCCCGCCGCTGTGCGAACTGCTGTACACGGGAGCCGAGTTGTTCGGGTAGCCGGAGTTGCCGTTGCCCCGATGCGGGTTGCCCCCCGGGGCGGACTGCGACCGGTCGCCGCCCTGGTCGGGGCCCGGCCCGTCGTGCAGCGCGCTGTCGATCTTGCCCGGCAGGCCGCCCAACGGGCCGTTGCCCGCTCCGTTCTGCGCACCCGGGCCGTTCTGCGCGCCGGGGACGTCGTGCCCGTTGCCCCGGCCGTTGTGGTGGCCGCCGAACTGGCCGCCGTTGCTCTGCCCGTCGGTGATGGTGACGGGCTGCCCGTCCTTGCCGATCAGGTCGAGCGGGCGGCCGTCGGCGCCGAACTGGACGATCTGCCCGTTCGGGCCGACCGCCTGCAGGTCCGCGTTGACGGTGACGGCCTGGCCGTTGCTGCCGACCAGCAGGTGGCCCTTGGGGTCGGCGACCAGGCCGGAGACCGGGGTGCCGTTGGCGGCCATCATCACCGGGTGGCCGTCGTCGCCGAGCTTGGGGTGGCCGTCCAGGCCGAGGGCCAGCGTGATGCCGGTGCCGAGCAGCGCGCCGGTCAGGCCGACCAGCAGCGGCTTGCCGTCCTTGCCGAGCAGCGGCTTGCCGTCCTCGCCCATCGCCACGCCGCTGATCGGGGTGCCGTCCGGGCCGACCAGCTGGCTGCCGTCGGCGCCCTGGGTGACCTTGACGCCCTCGACGCCCTTGACCCGCTGGCCGTCGTCGCCGACCAGCACCGGGTTGCCCTGCCGGTCGGTCTTGACGGTGCCGTCGGCCTTCAGCTCGGCGTGCACGCCGGCCACCCCGGCGACCTCCACCGCGCTGCCCACGCCGGACTTCGCCAGCACACCGGTGACCTGCCCGGAGCGCGCGGCCATCGAGGACTCGCGCCTCTCGCCGTGCAGGCCCCGGCCGTCGGTCTGGGCGATCCGCTCCAGCGCCACCAGCGCCGGCTCCTTGGCGAGCGACTTCGCCGCCTCCGCCATGTCCCGCTCCAACTGCTCCAGCAGCTGGCCGATCTTCCGCTTGGCGTCCGCGACCGCCGCCAGCTCCTCGGCCTCGGCGACGCCCTCCTTCACGGCGGCGACCGCGCCCGACACCAGGCCGGAGACCACGCCGCCGGAGGTGATGTCCTTGCCGGCCTGCGCGAGCTGCGCCTTGGCCTTCGCCTCGGCCGCGTCCGCCGCCCGGATCTTCTCGGTCAGCTCCTGCAGCACCGCGATGATCTCGGCCTTGCTGTGGTCGACCACGCCGGCCGCCTTGTCCAGCGCGGCGGCCACCAGCCCGGCCGCCGCGGAGGCGTCGTCCAGCTGGCCGCGCCCGCCGCCGCTGAACTGCTGCCAGTGGGTGGCGAACGCCTCCACCGCGGGGCCCTCGTTCTCCCCGGACACCCGCTGCGCGGAGGTGTTGCCGCGCCGCACCAGGGCGTCCGCCTCCGAGCCGAACTCCCGCCACAGACCGGCCGCTCGACGCAGCCCGTCCTCGTCCGCCTGCGGCCACGCGTGGCCGGTCCGTGCCAGCGCGGGGGCGAGTTCCTCCGGCAGGTTCCTGGACACGTGCTCCCCCTTCGGGTGGTGCGGTTCGGCGTGCACAGCCGCCCGCCGCGTGCTCTGACTGCGGTTCAGGCCCGGCCGGTTGCGGTCGGGTGGTTCAGCGACGGCGCGTTGAAGTCCGCGCTGATCTCGCTGTCGGTGCGCTCGATGCTGTCCGCCATGGTGTGCAGACCCCGACCGATCCGGTCGAGCCGCTCCGCCAGACCCTGCAGCCCGGCCAGCACGCCTTCCCTGGCCTCGCCGTACGCGGCGCCGAACGGCTTGCCCGGGGCGTCACTGCCCCACGGCGCGCCCAGCGCCGCCAGCCCGCTCTCCAACTGCTTCGCCGCGCTGCCGAACTCCTTCGAGACGGACTCGAACTCCCGTCCCTCGCCGTGGAGTTCCCACGACCGGATGACGACCTTGTCGCCCATGTGCACTCCCCCGTGCAAGGACGCTCGCGCGTCCGACCTACCCCCGGCTGGGACATCCTAGAGCCGCGCACCGCCCCCGCCGCCCGGGCTGCGGTCCTTTTCACAGCCGTTTCACCTCCCCACCCCCGGAAACCCGGCCAACTCCGGCAAACCCTCCGAAAAGCCGCACCACCGCACGCCGCGCTTCCCCGCCCAGGCCATACCCTTGCCGGGTGGCACCAGCTGACAGCGCGAAGAACAAGAAGTCCAAGAAGTCCGGCAAGGCCCCCAAGCCCGCCAAGGGCCCGGTCGTCGACCTGGCGATGCCCACCGTCCGCGAAGTCGCCCTCGACTTCCCGCGCGCCTGGGTCGAATTCACCGACCCCGCCGACGACGACCAGGTGTTCCGCTGCGACCTCACCTGGCTCACCTCCCGCTGGGGCTGCATCTTCGGCAAGGGCTGCCACGGCATCCAGCCCGGCCGCGGCGCCTCCGACGGCTGCTGCACCCTCGGCGCCCACTACTCCGACGAGGAGGACGAGCAGCGCGTCGCCGAACACGCCGCCCGCCTCACCCCCGACATCTGGGAACACCACCCCGAGGGCACCGACGCCAAGGGCCGCATCCGCCGCGACGGCGGCATCACCATGTTCGACGAGGACGGCGACCGGCAGACCCGCCGCGTCAACGGCGCCTGCCTGTTCCTCAACAGCCCGGGCTTCCCCGGCGGCGCCGGCTGCGCCCTCCACGTCCTGGCCCTGCGCGAAGGCCTCGACCCGCTCCAGACCAAGCCCGACGTCTGCTGGCAGCTCCCGATCCGCCGCACCTACGACTGGATCGACCGCCCCGACGACACCCGCTACCTCCAGGTCTCCATCGGCGAGTACGACCGCCGCGGCTGGGGCCCCGGCGGCCACGACCTCCACTGGTGGTGCACCGGCTCCCCCGAGGCCCACAACGCCCCCGACCCGGTCTACGTCTCCTACCGCCCCGAACTCACCGAACTCATGGGCCCCGCCGCCTACGCCACCCTCGTCACCCTCTGCGAGGCCCACAACCCCAAGCTCGCCCCCCACCCGGCTGATTGACCACGTGGGGGCGCGCCCTTACTTGTCGATGTCCCCCACCACAAAAAACATCGACCCCAAAATCGCCACCATGTCCGCCACCAACGTCCCCGGCAACAACTCCGTCAGCGCCTGGATGTTGTTGAACGACGCCGACCGCAGCTTCAGCCGCCAAGGCGTCTTCTCGCCGCGCGACACCAGGTAGTACCCGTTCAGCCCGAGCGGGTTCTCCGTCCAGGCGTACGTCTCCCCTTCGGGAGCCTTGAGCACCTTGGGCAGCCGCAGGTTGATCGCCCCGCCCGGCATCCCCGCCAGCCGGTCCAGGCACGCGTCCGCCAGCTCCAGCGAGTTCGCCGTCTGTTCGAGCAGGCACTCGAACCGCGCCAGGCAGTCGCCCTCCTCCCGGACGGGCACCCGCAGCACGTCCTGGAGCTCGCCGTACGCGAGGTACGGCTCGTCCCGCCGCAGGTCGAAGTCGACGCCGCTGGCCCGGGCGATCGGCCCGCTGACGCCGTACGCGTGCACGTGCTCCTTCGAGAGCACGCCGACGCCGGCCGTCCGCCCCCGGAAGATCTCGTTGCCGAGCACCAGGTCCTCGAACACGGGCAGCTGCGAGCGGACCACGCCGACCGCCGCCCGGACCCGTCCGAGCCACCCGGCCGGCAGGTCCTCCTTCAGGCCGCCGACCCGGTTGAACATGTAGTGCATGCGGCCGCCGGAGGCCTCCTCCAGCACGTGCTGGAGTTCCTCGCGTCCGTTGAAGGAGTGGAAGATCGGCGTGATCCCGCCCAGTTCCAGGGGGTACGAGCCCAGGAACATCAGGTGGTTGAGCACCCGGTTGAGCTCGGCCAGCAGCGTCCGCAGCCAGACCGCGCGCTCCGGGACCTCCATGCCGAGCATCCGCTCGACGGCCAGCACCACGCCGAGTTCGTTGGCGAAGGCGGACAGCCAGTCGTGCCGGTTGGCCAGCATGATGATCTGCCGGTAGTCACGGGCCTCGAAGAGCTTCTCCGCGCCGCGGTGCATGTAGCCGATGACGGGTTCGGCGGAGCTGATGCGTTCGCCGTCGAGGACGAGTTTCAGTCGCAGGACGCCGTGCGTGGACGGGTGCTGGGGGCCGATGTTGAGAACCATGTCGGTGCTGCCGGGCCCGCCGGGGAGCGTCTGCGCGCCCGGGCCGATGCCGACCGTGGTCTCCGTCATGGTCGTCGACTCCTTCATGAGGTGAGAGTCTGCCATCCCGGCAGGCCCGCGAGGTCGCCCGGTACCGGCATGCGGACGGCCTGGACCAGCCAGTGGAACGCGCCGAGCCCGCCGGGGTCGGTGAGTTCGGCGGCCTCCCCGGCCCCGCCGAGGGCCCGCAGGTACCCGGCCGGGTCGCTGCTCGCGAGGGCGAGCGGCGGACGGGCGCCGCTGACGCCGAGCGCGTGCAGCGCGGCGCGCTGGGTGGTCAGCAGCGTCGGACCGTCCGGGACCGCCGCGGCGTCGAGGGCGACGTGCGCGGTGAGGTCGCAGCCGCCGTCGGGGACGGGCGCGGTCTCCCGGCCGTCCCGGAAGCCGGTGAGGGTGCCGAACGGGGGCCGGGCGTCACGGGTGTGCGCGTAGTCGACGGCCACCGCGAGGCCGCGCTCCAGCGCGCCGACGGCCCGGGCCCAGGCGGCGTCCCGGGGCCCGCCGAGCTCCACCCGCTCCCCGCCCGGCCACCACTGCTCGGCCCAGGCGGCGTCCTCCGCGCCGAGCGGGCCGCCGAGCCGCTCGTAGCCCTCCGGGTCGACCTCGACGTACCGCAGCTCGCCGTCCTCGTCGCGTTCGGCGATGTCGAGCGGCACGTTGTCGAGCCACTCGTTGGCGAACAGCAGGCCGCAGACGCCGCTCGGCAGTCGGGGCCCCCAGGCGATCGCGTCGGGCAGGCCGGCCGGGCGGTCGGCGAGTTCGACGGCGTAAAAAGCGACCCGGGCGCGCAGGTCCGCGGGCAGGGCGTCGTACACGGCGAGGGTGAGTTCGCCGCGTCCTGCGCCGACGTCCACGAAGGCCGGCCGGTCGGGCGAGCCGAGCGCGGCGTCCACGCCGGCCAGCAGCCGGGCGACCGCGCCGGCGAACCGGGCGGAGGCGTGCACGGAGGTGCGGAAGTGCCCGGCCGGGCCCTCCGGTCTGCGGTAGAAACCGCCGTCGGGCCGGTACAGAGCGTGATCGATCGCGGGCCGCCACCGCATCCAAGTCATAGCGGGCGACGTTACCGGGAGGAAGGCGTCTCCACCCTGGGGAGTAGCCGTGGATCGCCCCTGCGGCGGACCTGAACACACCGTCCGACTCCCTAGGCTGGACACGTGCATCGACTCAACGCCTGGCTCCGCCGACACCCCGTGGTGGTGGACTCCGCCTGGGCACTGCCGGTGCTGTTCTTCGGCGTGCTGGTCGCGATGGACCAGGTCGACCGGGACGGCCGGCCGGTCTCCGGCGCGCAGCTCGGCCTGGGCATCGCGTTCGCCGTGATCCTGCCGGGGCTGATGACCGTGCGGCGGCGCTGGCCCGACGCCACCACCGCGGCGGCCGTCGTCATCGGCCTGATCCACGTCGCCGCCGTGATCGAACCCGGCGCGTCCTCCGCCGCCTTCCTGGTGTTCGCCTACACCGGCGCGGCCTTCGGACGGCCCTGGACCTCCCGGCTGACGCTGGTCGCCAGCCTGGCGGCCGGCTCGCTCACGGTGTGGCGGCTGGTCCCGCCCAGCCCCGCCGAGAACGACACCTTCCTCAAACGGGCGGCGCTGGCCGCGCTGATGACCACCCCGTTCGTCCTGTGCTGGGCGTGGGGCCGGCTGACCCGGGTCCGCAGCGCCTACCTGGTCGAACTGGAGGACCGGGCCGCCCGGCTGGAGCGCGAACGGGACGCCCAGGCGCAGGTCGCGGTCGCCGCCGAACGGGCCAGGATCGCCCGCGAGCTGCACGACGTGGTCGCGCACAACGTCTCGGTGATGATCGTCCAGGCCGACGGCGCCGCGTACGTCATGGACTCCTCCCCGCAGCAGACCAAGGAGGCGCTCGGCACCATCGCCTCCACCGGCCGCCAGGCGCTCGCCGAGATGCGCCGCCTGCTCGGCGTGCTGCGCACCGCCGACACCACCGGCGAGTACGTGCCGCAGCCCGGCGTCGAGGAACTCCCCGAACTGCTCGAACAGGTCCGCACCGCCGGCCTGCCGGTCGAGTTCACCGCCGGCGGCGAGGTCCGCGAACTCCCCCGCGGCCTGGAACTCACCGTCTACCGGATCGTCCAGGAAGCCCTCACCAACGTCCGCAAGCACGGCGGCCCCGGTGCCAGCGCCAAGGTCTCCGTCGACTTCCGGGACGGCGAACTGGAGGTCGTGGTCGAGGACGACGGCCGCGGCAGCACCCGCGAACAGCTCACCGCCGGCGGCACCGACGGCCTCGGCCACGGCCTGATCGGCATGCGCGAACGGGTCGGTATGGTCAGCGGCAGCCTGGACGTCGGGCCCCGGCCCGGCGGCGGCTTCCGGATCCGGGCCGTCCTGCCCCTGAAAGTGTCCAAATGAAGGAGACCCGACCGATGCCGATCCGCGTGATGCTGGTCGACGACCAGGAACTGCTGCGCACCGGCTTCCGGATGGTCCTGCAGTCGCAGGGCGACATCGAGATCGCCGCCGAGGCCGGCGACGGCCAGCAGGCGCTCGACGTGCTGCGCACCGCCGACGTCGACGTGATCCTGATGGACGTCCGGATGCCCCGCCTCGACGGCGTCCAGGCCACCCGCCGGATCTGCCTCGACGACCGCGGCAACCCGATCGAGGGCGCGCCCCGGGTGCTCATCCTCACCACCTTCGACCTGGACGAGTACGCCTTCGCCGCGCTCAAGGCCGGGGCGTCCGGGTTCCTGCTCAAGGACGTGCCGCCGATCGAACTGGTCGCCGCGATCCGGGCCGTGCACGGCGGCGACGCGGTGGTCGCGCCCACCACCACCCGCCGCATGATCGACCGCTTCGCCGAGGTCCTGCCCACCCCCGCCACGACGCCCGGCTCCGCCGTCCTCGGCCCGCTCACCGAACGCGAGCGCGAGGTCTTCCTGCTGGTCGCCCAGGGCCTCTCCAACGGCGAGATCGCCGCCCGCCTGGTCCTCTCCGAGGCCACCGTCAAGACCCACGTCGGCCGCATCCTCGCCAAACTCGGCCTCCGCGACCGCGTCCAGGCCGTCGTCCTCGCCTACGAGAACGGCCTCGTCCGCGCCGGCGAAACCCCCTGACCCTCCCCTGCCCCCACCCACCCACCCGAGCACCCCCCAGCCGAACCGCACCCCGCGCCCCGGGCCACCCCTCCCCCCATCGCTGGCGGGCCACGGGTGGGTGGGCGCAGCAAAACCGCACCCCGCGCCCCGGGCCACCCTCCCCCCTTCGCCGGCGGGTGCTCCGGCGGGTGGGCGCAGCGGCCCCGTACCACCGCCCCGTCCCCTGCCTTCGCCCCCTTCCGCTGGCGGGTGCTCGGGCGGGCGGGTGGGCGCAGCAAAACCCAGCCCCGCACCCGGCCGCGCCTCCCCTCTTCGCGGGCCCCGCACCACCCACCCCCATCCCGTCCCCACCTCCCCCCTTCGCCGGCGGGTGCTCCGGCGGGCGGGCACAGCAGTCCCCCACCACCGCCCCGTCCCCACCTCCCCCCTTCGCTGGCGGGTGCTGGCCGTGCTCGCCGACGCCCACCGGGCGCTCGGCGTCGAG
>NZ_JBSGDD010000158.1:0-7853 GCF_053602195.1 Kitasatospora sp. NPDC004531
TCCATCACCCCCGCAACAACACCACTCTCCCCCACCCCGCCGCTCTGCCGATGGGGCCCCGCGCCCCGCCGCCCCCGCCCGGCCGGCGGCCGCCCGCCCCGCCCCCGAGCACGCCGACCGGGCCGGGCGGCAGACCTTCAGCGGGGTCGCGGAACTCGCCGCCCGCCGGGCCGAGGAACGCGAACGCGCCGAGCGCCAGGCCGAGTCGGCCCGGCGCTTCTCGCTTCCGGTGGCGCAGCCGGGCCTGAGCGCGGTGTTCGGCGAGCCCGGCGCGCACTGGGCGGCGCGGCACACCGGCGTCGACTTCCCGGTGCAGTCCGGCACCCCGGTGCTGGCGGTCACCGAGGGGACGGTCAGCACCGCCTGGCACCCGGCGTACGGGCGGGTGGCGACGGTCACCGCCCCGGACGGCACCCGGACCCTGTACGGGCACCTGCGCGCGTTCCGGCTCACCCACGGCCCGGTCCGGGCCGGCGAGGTGATCGGCTGGTCCGGCAGCACCGGAAACAGCACCGGGCCGCACCTCCACTTCGAGGTGCGGCCCGCGGACGGGATTCCGGTCGACCCGGTGCCGTGGCTGCTGGAACGCGGCCTGGACCCTCGGTGACCCGCGCTCAGAGCTTCTCGACGGGCGCGTAGCGCAGCAGCAGTTCCTTGCGCCCGGCGGTGCCGAAGTCGACGGTGGCGCGGGCCTTGTCGCCGACGCCCTGGGTGGCGACCACGGTGCCCAGGCCGAAGCTGTCGTGGCTGACCCGGTCGCCGACGGTGAGCGCCACCACCTCCCGGTCCACCACCGTCCGCGCCGACTTGCCCCAGCCGGCCTTCGGCGAGGCGCCGGCCGACAGTCCGCCACCGGAGCGGGCCGGGCCCGAGGAGGAGAAGCGGGAGGCGGGCACGGCGGCCGCCCCGGTGCGCTTCCACTCGATCAGGTTCTCCGGGATCTCCTCCAGGAACCGCGACGCCGGGTTGTAGGAGGGCTGCCCCCAGGCGCTGCGCAGCACCGACCTGGTCAGGTAGAGCCGCTGCCGGGCCCGGGTGAGGCCGACGTAGGCGAGCCGCCGCTCCTCCTCCAGCTCCTTGACCTGGTTCAGCGCCCGCATGTGCGGGAAGATCCCGTCCTCCATGCCGGTGAGGAAGACCACCGGGAACTCCAGGCCCTTGGCGGTGTGCAGGGTCATCATCGTGATGACGCCCGCGCCCTCGTCGTCGTCGGGGATCTGGTCGGAGTCGGCGACCAGCGCGACCCGCTCCAGGAAGTCCGCGAGCGAGCCGACCGGCGGGCCCTCGTCGCCCTCCGGCCGCTCCCCCGGGTCCTTCTCGTACTCCAGCGCCACGGAGGCGAGCTCCTGGAGGTTCTCCACCCGGGTCTCGTCCTGCGGGTCGGTGGACGACTGGAGTTCGGCCAGGTAGCCGGTCTCCTCCAGCACGGCCTCCAGCACCGCGGCCGGCCCGGCCCCGGACTCGACGACCTGGCGCAGCCCCGCCAGCAGCTCGTTGAACTTCTTGACCGCGTTGGCGGAGCGCGCCGCGATCCCGTACGCCTCGTCGACCCGCTTCAGCGCCTGCGCGAAGGAGATCCGCTCGCGGGTGGCGAGCGCGTCGATCATCGCCTCGGCGCGTTCGCCGATGCCGCGCTTGGGGACGTTGAGGATCCGGCGCAGCGGCACGGTGTCCTCCGGGTTGGACAGCACCCGCAGGTAGGCGAGGACGTCCTTGACCTCCTTGCGCTCGTAGAAGCGCACGCCGCCGACCACCTTGTACGGCAGGCCGACCCGGATGAACACCTCTTCGAAGACGCGGGACTGCGCGTTGGTGCGGTAGAAGATCGCCACGTCGCCGGGGCGGGCGCGGCCGGCGTCGGTGAGCCGGTCGATCTCGTCGGCGATGAACTGGGCCTCGCCGTGCTCGTCGTCGGCGACGTAGCCGACCACCTGCTCGCCCTGGTCGCCGGCCGTCCACAGGTTCTTCTTGCGGCGGTTGGTGTTGCGTTCGATCACCGAGTTCGCGGCGGTCAGGATGGTCTGCGTGGAGCGGTAGTTCTGCTCCAGCAGGATCGTCGTCGCGTTCGGGTAGTCCTCCTCGAACTGGAGGATGTTGCGGATCGTCGCGCCGCGGAAGGCGTAGATCGACTGGTCGGCGTCACCGACCACGCACAGCTCGGCGGGCGCGATCTGCGCGAGGCGGGCCTCGGCCGGGTCGACGAAGTCGCCGTCGACGGTCTTGCGGGGGGCGTGCGCGGCCGAGCCGCCGGACAGCTCCCGCACCAGCGTGTACTGGGCGTGGTTGGTGTCCTGGTACTCGTCGACCAGGATGTGCCGGAACCTGCGCCGGTAGTGCTCGGCGACGTCCGGGAACGCCTGCAGCAGGTGGACGGTGGTCATGATGATGTCGTCGAAGTCCAGCGCGTTGGCCTCGCGCAGCCGCCGCTGGTAGAGGAAGTACGCCTCGGCGAGCTTCTTCTCCATCGGGTTCGCGGCCTGGTCGGCGTACGTCTCCTCGTCGATCAGCTCGTTCTTGAGGTTGCTGACCTTCGCGGTGAACGACTTCGGCGGGAACTGCTTCGGGTCGAGGTCCAGGTCCCGGCAGACCAGGGCCATCAGGCGCTGCGAGTCCGCCGAGTCGTAGATGGAGAAGCTGGAGCTCATGTTCAGCAGCTTCGCCTCGCGGCGCAGGATGCGGACGCACGCGCTGTGGAACGTCGACACCCACATCGCCTTGGCGCGCGGGCCGACCAGCGCCTCGACGCGTTCGCGCATCTCGCCGGCGGCCTTGTTGGTGAAGGTGATCGCCAGGATCTCGCCGGGCTGCACGCCGCGGGCGGCCAGCAGGTGGGCGATCCGGTGGGTCAGCACCCGGGTCTTGCCGGAGCCCGCGCCGGCCACGATCAGCAGCGGCGAGCCGTGGTGCAGCACCGCCTCGCGCTGCGGGTCGTTCATGCCCTCCAGCAGCTGCGCGGGGTCGACCACGGTGCGGGCCGCGCCGTTGCGGTGCCAGGCGTCGCGCTCGCTCTCGGCGGCGTGGTCGGTGGCGAACAGCCCGTCCGGGATGTCCTCCTCCATGCCGTGGCCGGGGTCGTACGGCGGCTCGTCGTAGGGCACGTCGTAGGGCTCGTCGGCGGGCGGCGCCTCCTCGTCGGACCACGGCGTCGGGAGCGGCTGCTGCTCCGCTTCGGGGCGGCGGCTCGACCCGACGGCAGGACGCTCGAAGCCGGGGAGCGGGAGGTCATCGAAGAGGCTAGTCATGGCCCTTCGAGTCTATGGCCCCCCGCCGACATCCCCGGCCGTCCCGCAGCGGTCGCCCGGGCGGCCGATCACGGGGAGTTGTTGTAGACGAAGACCACGTATCCGCCGTACAGGGCGGAGCAGACCGCCGCCGCGGCAAGCATGCTCGGCACCACGCCCCTGGTTCTCACCCGTACCAGCGCCGTCGCCGCCGGCAGGATCAGCGCGAAGGCCGGGAGCAGGAAGCGTGCGCGGGAGTTGAAGTACGCGGCGTCGCCGATGGCGAGCAGCAGCATCATCGCGCTGAACACGACCAGCGCCAGCGGCTGGCGCTGGAGCACGGAGACCACGAACAGCAGCACGCAGCCGACCAGCGTGAGGGTCACCACGACGTCAGTGAGCCAGATCGCCCCCGGCACGGTGATCATCTTCCGGATCACGTGCGCCGTGGACCGGCCGAAGTCGAAGTGCGACTCCCAGGCGTCCTGCACCCGGAAGTAGCCGTCCCAGCGGCCCTTCTCCACGCCCACCCAGGCGACGAAGGACAGGAAGCCGAGCGGCGCCAGCGCGCAGCCGATCAGCGGGCGCAGCCACAGCGCGCGCCGCTCCCGCACCTCGCCGGCCTGCCGGGCCTGCCGCCACTGGGTGAACGCGGCCCACAGGCCCGCCACTCCGACCGCGGCCACCACCGCGACGCCGGTCGGCCTGGTCAGGCCCGCGAGCGAGCACAGGACCCCGGCCCACACCCAGCGGCGGGTCACCGCGGCGTACATCGTCCAGGCGGCGAACGCGGTGAAGACCAGTTCGGAGTAGGCCATGCTCTCGACCACCGCGTACGGCAGGACGCCCCACAGCACCGCGGCGATGACACCCACCCGGCGGCCGTGCAGCCGGGCCCCGACGGCGAAGATCCCCCACGCGGCGACCAGCGATCCGGCCCAGGCCACCAGCAGCGCGGCGTAGTGCACCGGCAGCGGAAGGATCCACCACACCGCCCGCAGCAGCATCGGGTAGAGCGGGAAGAACGCGTAGGCCTCGTAGTGCCCGTTCGGGCCGGGCAGCGGTTCGGAGCCGGCGTAGCCGTGCACCGCGATGTCCTGGTACCAGTAGGCGTCCCACATGGTGGCGACGCGGTACAGCGCGCTGGTGCCGTGCTGGCCCTCCCACAGCATCAGGACGGCGACGCCCAGTGCGCGTACCAGCAGGTAGCCGAGCAGGGCCGGGGCGGCGTATCGTACGGCAGCGCGCAGTCGTGTGAGCAGACCGTTCAGCCCTGCCGGGGCTCCGTGCGGCCGTCCGGCCGGTGTGCTGGCGTCCTCGCGCGGAACCGGGTCACCGGTTCCCAGCCTGACGGTCACTGTTCTGCTCTCCCCACGGGCGTCGCACTGCGATGCCATGCACCGGATCGAAGATCATTGCGACCCCACCGTCGCCGGTCTCATTGCACAGGAGGCCGTGGCCCGTCAAGAGACTGGTGCCGGACAACAGTGTAGCCGCGGTCGAGCGGTCCCCCGGCTGGAAACCGGGCTTCGCGCCGGCCCGGTGGGGGTCGGGCCGGCGCGACGGGAGTGCGGCTGTCAGCGCTCCATCAGGGTGACCACGGCGTTCGGCACCTGAGTGACGGTCTGCTTCGGGAAGGTCTTCACCAGCACGTCCTTCTCCTCGGGCGAGAAGCCCTGGAAGGGGTCGTGCCAGCCGATCGTCACCACCCAGACCCGCTTGGTGTCGCCGATGCAGGCCGCCAGGTCGGGGCACATCTTCGGGTACAGGTCGCCCCGCTCGACCGCGCTCTCCTCGACGAAGACGTCCTTCAACCGGTCCTGCTCCGGGAGGTAGAAGTCCAGCGCGGAGACCACCCCGCTGAAGATGGCGTTGCCGTTGCGCAGCGGCGCCACCCCGTCGCCGGGCCGGTAGCCGTCGGCGACGACCTTCGCCGCGGCGGCGCCGTCCCAGCCGGCGTGCGAGTAGCGCTGCCGCAGCGCGCGCTGGTCGTGCACACCGAGCACCATCAGCGCGACCAGGCCGACCACGGTGAGCGCCCGGGGCCGCAGCGCCGCCAGGCCGGCGCCGGCCAGCACCGCCCAGGCGGGCAGCGTGAACAGCACGTAGCGGTCGAGGAAGTACGAGGTGCTGCCGTGCGAGACGATCCACAGCAGCGGGATCGGCAGCACGGCGACCATGCCGATCTCCACCGCCGGACGGCGCCCGCGCGACCAGGCGAGCGGCAGCACCGCCAGCGCCAGCACGCAGAGGCTGATCCAGGCCGAGCCGAACAGGCCGCGCCAGAAACCGTCCGCGACGTACTGCAGGCTCGGCTTGCTCAGCCAGTTCAGCTGCCGGCCGACCTGCCGCTGCCCGAGCAGGATCAGCGGCACCAGCGGCAGCACCCCGGCGACGGCCGCCACCGGGAAGCCGATCAGCACGCCGCGCGAACGGTCGCCCCACCAGCGCCAGGCCGCCACCAGGGCGTGCGGCACCAGGAAGACCAGCGCGATCATGTGGAACGCGCCCGCCCCGACCACGGCCAGCACGTACAGCGCCCACCGCAGGACTCCCGGCTTCTCCAGGGCGCGCAGCAGCAGGAAGGTCGCCGCTGCCGCGAACAGGACCACGAACGCGTAGCCGCGCACCTCCTGCCCGTACCGGGACACCGAGGGGATCAGCGCGAACACCAGGCCCGCGACCAGGCCGGTGGTGGGGTTGAAGAGCTTGCGGCCGGTGAGGGTGACGAAGGCGGCCGCGCCGGCCATGGCCAGCGCGGACGGCATCCGGATCACCGTCAGCGAGTGGCCGAAGGCCTCCGTCCAGAAGTGGATCAGCAGGTAGTAGACGCCTATCACCGCGTCCACGTTGTCCAGCAGGTGGAAGATCTCCCGCGGCGAGCGGTCCACCGCGTTCCAGGTCGCCAGCTCGTCGGCCCACAGCAGCGGGCGCCCGGCGCCGTACGTGCCGAGGCCGAAGGCGAGCAGGGCCGGCCACAGCCAGAGGATGCCGCGCGTCCGCGCCGCGATCGCCCTCGGCCCGCGCCCGCCCCCGTGGCCCGACGATGCGGCAGCGTCCGCACCGGATGGTGCGGAGCTACTGGTCGCGCTGACGCTCATATGGGGTGCCTCTCCTGGTTTTGCCTGTCGCCGATCGCAGCGAGCCTAGCGGGAACACCGGAGCGGCTTGCGCCCGGCCGAGCCGAGCCCCCGCCCGCCCGGGACCGGTGCGGATCGCGGCCCCTGGCCGGGGCCGGATGAGACGCGCCCGAACGGTGCGCGCCGGGCCGGGTGTGAGCTAGCCTCATCGGCTGTGACCGCGATTGAACAGCAGCCAGCCCCGGTCGCCGGGGGCGCCACCACCACTGCCGGCGTCGGCAGACCGCCCGTCCGCCTCGGCTGGCTCGACGGCCTGCGCGGCATCGCCGCGCTCCTGGTCGCCGTGCACCACTTCGGCCTGCTCTCCTGGTACTCCTGGGGCCCGGCCTTCGAGGAGAAGTTCGACCTCGGCATCTTCGCGGTCATGCTGTTCTTCCTGGTCAGCGGGTACATCGTACCGGCCTCCCTGGAACGGCGCGGCGACGTCCGGGGCTTCTGGGTGGGCCGGGTGTTCCGGATCTACCCGCTGGTGATCGTCACCGTGGTGCTCTCGTTGGCCCTGCTGCCGACGAAGTACTCGGCGGTGCCGGGCGTGGTCACCGACAGCCCGTACTGGTCGTACCTGGCGAACCTGACGCTGCTGCACGAGATGACCAACATCGCCAGCGCGCTCGGCGCGATGTGGACGCTCTGCTACGAGATGGTCTTCTACTTCCTGGTCAGCGCGCTGTTCGTGAAGAACTGGCACCGGCAGAGCGCTCCGATCTCGCTGTTCTTCGCCGGCGCCGCGCTGCTGCTCGGCGCCTGGTGGAAGCCGCAGTTGCTGACCCCGAAGGCGGTCACGGCCGTCCCGACCACCACCCACCACCTGATCATCGCCGTTGCGGTGATCATGGCGACCGGCCTGCTGCTGATCCTGCTGGGCCGGCCGGAGCTGATCCGGATCGGCGCGCTGGTCCTCGGCGTGCTCGGTGCGGCGCTGCTCTTCCTGAACGCCCGGTCGATGTTCTTCGAGAGCATGCTGATCCTGGCCACCATGTTCGCCGGCACCGCGATCTTCCGCGCCGAGAAGGGGCAGATCGACCGCGCCCTGGCCGCCGTCTGCTGCGCGTTCGTGCTCGCCGCGGGCTTCCTGTCCGGCTACATGTACAACCACGGCCAGGCCGCCCTGAACCGCACCTGGACGAAGAGCTGGGAGGGCTTCTCGCTGCCCTACGCGGCGGCCTGGGCGGTCTTCGGACTCGGGATGCTGCTGCGCCACCGCCGCTGGCCGCGGGTGCTGACCTGGCTCGGCGCGGTCAGCTACTCGGTGTACGTGGTGCACATCCCCGTGCTGTGGGCGACCTGGTGGTTCAAGGACAACCTGGTCACCTACCCCACCACCGGCTGGGGCCGCTGGCTGCTGCCGATCACCTTCCTCGCGGCGGTCCTGATCGCCAGCCAGCTGACCTACAAGCTGATAGAGATGCCCGGGCAGAAGCTCGGCAAGAAGGTCGCCAAGGCATCCGAGCGCACGTGGACGCCGGCAAGACCACCGTCACCGAGCGCATCC
>NZ_JBSGDD010000159.1:0-7804 GCF_053602195.1 Kitasatospora sp. NPDC004531
GTCCGCAAGGTCGCGATCACGTGCAGGTCATTGCCCGCGTCGCGATCTTGCGGTTGGGTGCCTTCCGCTTCGCGCAGTTCCCCGCGCCCCTGTCGGGGCTTCAGGCCTTGCGGAGGGTGAACTCCAGGGCGAGCGACTCGTCGGTGAAGCGGGGGGCGTCCGGGTCGGTGATGGTGAGGCCGAGGGATTCGGCGAGGACCTCGGTGGCGACCAGGGACTGGTGCTCGGTCAGTGCGGCGAGGGTGTCCTCGTCGGTGGTGGCGAGCTGGAGGTGGATGCGGTCGGCGACGTCGAGGCCGGAGTTCTTGCGGGCCTCCTGGATCTGGCGGATGGCGTCGCGGACCACGCCGAGGCGCTTGAGCTCGGGGGTGATCGCCAGGTCGAGGGCGACGGTGGCGCCGGACTCGTTGGCGACGGCCCAGCCCTCGCGCGGGGTCTCGGTGATGACGACCTCGTCGGGGGAGAGGGCGACCGTCTCGCCGTTCAGGTCGACCGAGGTTTCGCCGGTGGCGCGGAGCTCCGCGGCCAGGCGGGCCGCGTCGGCGGCGGCGACGGCCTTGGCGACGTCCTGGACGCCCTTGCCGAAACGCTTGCCGAGGGCGCGGAAGTTGGCCTTGGCGGAGGTGTCGACGAGGGAGCCGCCGACCTCGGCGAGGGACTCCAGGACGGAGACGTTGAGCTCCTCGGCGATCTGGGCGCGCAGGTCGGCGGGGAGGTCCTCCCAGCCCTGGGCGGCGATCAGCGCGCGGGACAGCGGCTGGCGGGTCTTGACCCCGCTCTCGGCGCGGGTGGCGCGGCCGAGTTCGACCAGGCGGCGGACCAGCGCCATGTGCTTGGAGAGCTCGGTGTCGATGAGCGTCTCGTCGGCGACGGGCCAGCTGGAGAGGTGGACGGAGACCGGGGCGTCCGGGGTGACCGGGACGACCAGGTCCTGCCAGACCCGCTCGGTGATGAACGGGGTGAGCGGGGCCATCAGGCGGGTGACGGTCTCCAGGGCCTCGTGCAGGGTGGCGAGCGCGGCGGCGTCGCCCTGCCAGAAGCGGCGGCGGCCGCGGCGGACGTACCAGTTGGAGAGGTCGTCGACGAAGCCGGACAGCAGCTTGCCGGCGCGCTGGGTGTCGTAGGCCTCGTAGGAGGCGTCCACCTCGCGGACCAGGGTGTGCAGTTCGGACAGCACCCAGCGGTCGAGCTGCGGGCGCTCGGCGGCGGCCGGGTCGTTCGCGGACGGGGACCAGCCGGCGGTGCGGGCATACAGGGCCTGGAAGGCGACGGTGTTCCAGTAGGTGAGGAGGGTCTTGCGGACCACCTCCTGGATCGTGCCGTGGCCGACCCGGCGGGCCGACCAGGGGGAGCCGCCGGCGGCCATGAACCAGCGGACGGCGTCGGCGCCGTGCTGGTCCATCAGCGGGATCGGCTGCAGGATGTTGCCCAGGTGCTTGGACATCTTGCGGCCGTCCTCGGCCAGGATGTGGCCCAGGCAGACGACGTTCTCGTAGGAGTTCTTGTCGAACACCAGGGTGCCGACGGCCATCAGCGTGTAGAACCAGCCGCGGGTCTGGTCGATCGCCTCGGAGATGAACTGCGCCGGGTAGCGCTGCTCGAAGAGCTCCTTGTTGCGGTACGGGTAGCCGTACTGCGCGAACGGCATGGAGCCCGAGTCGTACCAGGCGTCGATCACCTCGGGCACCCGGACCGCGGTGTGCGAGCACTGCGGACAGGGGAAGGTGACCTCGTCGATGAACGGGCGGTGCGGGTCCAGGTCGGACTGGTCGGTGCCGGTCAGCTCGGAGAGCTGGGCGAGCGAGCCGACGCAGGTCAGGTGGTCGTCCTCGCAGCGCCAGATCGGCAGCGGGGTGCCCCAGTAGCGGTTGCGGGACAGCGCCCAGTCGATGTTGTTGTTCAGCCAGTCGCCGAAGCGGCCGTGCTTGACCGTCTCCGGGAACCAGTTGGTGGCCTCGTTCTCGCGGATCATCGCGTCCTTGACGGCGGTGGTCCGGATGTACCAGGACGGCTGCGCGTAGTACAGCAGCGCGGTGTGGCAGCGCCAGCAGTGCGGGTAGCTGTGCTCGTACGGGAGGTGACGGAACAGCAGGTCACGGGCCTTCAGGTCGGCGACCAGGGTCTCGTCGGCCTTCTTGAAGAACACCCCGCCGACCAGCGGGACCTCGGGGGAGAAGGTGCCGTCGGTCTCCACCGGGTTGACGACCGGCAGGCCGTAGCGGCGGCAGGTCGCGAGGTCGTCGGCGCCGAAGGCGGGCGACTGGTGGACGATGCCGGTGCCGTCCTCGGTGGTGACGTAGTCGGCGGTCAGGACGTAGTGCGCGTCCGGGATCTCGACCAGGTCGAAGGGGCGCCGGTAGTTCCAGTGCTCCATCTCGGCGCCGGTGAAGGACTCGCCGGTGGTCTCCCAGCCCTCGCCGAGGGCCTTGGCGACCAGCGGCTCGGCGACCACCAGGCGCTCGTTGCCGTCGGTGGCGACCACGTAGGTCACCTCCGGGTGGACGGCGGCGGCGGTGTTGGAGACCAGGGTCCACGGGGTAGTGGTCCACACCAGCAGGGCGGCGGCGCCGGCCAGCGGGCCGGAGGTGAGCGGGAAGCGCACGTACACCGACGGGTCGACGACGGTCTCGTAGCCCTGGGCCAGCTCGTGGTCGGACAGGCCGGTGCCGCAGCGCGGGCACCACGGGGCGACGCGGTGGTCCTGGACCAGCAGGCCCTTGTCGAAGATCTGCTGGAGCGACCACCAGACCGACTCGATGTAGGACGGGTCCATGGTGCGGTAGGCCTGGTCGAGGTCGACCCAGTAGCCCATCCGCTCGGTGAGCTCGGCGAACGCGTCGGTGTGCCGGGTGACCGACTCGCGGCACTTGGCGTTGAACTCGGCGATGCCGTACTTCTCGATGTCCGGCTTGCCGGAGAAGCCCAGCTCCTTCTCGACCGCGAGCTCCACCGGCAGGCCGTGGCAGTCCCAGCCGGCCTTGCGGGCCACGTGGTAGCCCTTCATGGTGCGGAAGCGCGGGAAGACGTCCTTGAAGACGCGGGCCTCGATGTGGTGCGCGCCCGGCATGCCGTTCGCGGTCGGCGGGCCCTCGTAGAACACCCACTCGGGGCGGCCCTCGGACTGCTCCAGGCTGCGCTGGAAGACCTTCTGGTCCTGCCAGAAGGAGAGGATCTGGTGCTCCAGCGCGGGCAGGTCGACCTGCGCGGGAACGGCGTTGTAGGTGGGCGACATGGGGTGCGTCAACCTCCGGCGGATGCGTGGACTGGCTCCGACGGAGGGACGAGACGGCTTGCCGCCCCGCGGTACCACCCTCCTTGACCGCGCGCGCTGCGGCCCTCTCTTTGGGTTTGCTGCCGGGTCTAGTAGGCCCTGGGCGGGCCGTTCTTCCGGCGGCTCCGGGGTGATCTTCCCGCCGCGCACACCCCCGGGCTCGCACCGTCCCCGGGTCGCTCGTGGCTGCGTACGTCGGTACTCGTCCCATCTGCGCCTTGCACGGCCCAGTGTATCGGCCCCCGCAAGCCGTTTCGCGCACCCGTGAGCCGGGGCCCGGGTGGTTAGCCGGAGGCGTTCTGGGCACAACTTGTGCAGCGTCCAGAGCGACGGAGGCTGCGCGGGTGGGATCGGAGAAACGCTTCGGTATGTCCCGTTGTAGGGCGATTCGATGAGGTTTATCGTTCCGGGACCGGCAAGATCGTCGGGAACCGACGCTTCTGATCATTCGTGAATGAGGTCGAAAGCCATGGCTGAGAAGGCGACAGGAACCGTGACCACGAGGTCGCGCAAGGCCGTGGCGAGCGACCCAGGGGAGGGGACCGTGAGTACTGCGCGGCGAAAGACCGGCACCACCGGACACACCTCGGCCAGCAGCCGCACGCACGTGCCGGGCGGCTCCGGCGCGCGCGGCGGAGCCGAGGCGGTCGACCCGGCCGAGCTGCCCGTCCGGCCCGGCGAGGAGCCGTGGACGGCCGCCGAGGTCGCCGAGCTGCACGACGAACTGGCCTCCGACCTGCTCCGGCTGCGCTCCGAGATCGAGGCGTCCGAGGCCGCCATCGCCGGCCTGATGCGGGACTCCAACGACGGTGCCGGCGACGACCAGGTCGACGCCGGCACCAAGAACATCAACCGGGAGAGCGAGCTCTCGCTCGCCAACAACGCGCGCGACAGCCTCGCCCAGACCGAACGCGCCCTGGCCCGACTCGAAGGCACCGGCTTCGGCCTGTGCGAGTCCTGCGGTCAGCCGGTCGGAAAGGCCCGCCTGCAGGCCTTCCCGCGGGCCACGCTCTGCGTGAGCTGCAAGGCGAAGCAGGAACGCCGCTGACGTCGGTCCGGGCCCCGGCCGCCCTGCACGCTGCGCATTGTCGTACAGGGCGGCCAACGGGCCCACGGGTGTCGTACTCTCGTCCCCGTAACGACGACCGGTATTTCCCACGGCAGCGGAGCGGATCATCAGCACGCCAGGTTCCCACCAGACCCAGGACGACGCAGTCCCCAGCGCCTCCTCCGCCGAGGCGGGTGACCGGGTGAGCCACGCCGCGCCCGAGGAACGTCGGCCCGACGGGGGCGCGACCGCCGCCGGTGGGGCCCGCGCGGTCGTCCGGCGCCGCCGGATCAGCGTGCTGCTGGTCATCGCGCTGCTCGCCTACCTGATCGACCTCGGCTCCAAGCTGCTGGTCGTCGCCGAGCTGGAGGACCGCACCGCGCCGATCCGGGTGATCGGCGACTGGATGACCCTCCAGGTGATCCGCAACGGCGGCGCCGCGTTCGGCATGGGCCAGGCGCTGACCGTGCTGTTCACCGCCATCGCCGCCGGCGTCATCGTGGTGATCTGGCGGATCGCCCGCCGCCTGTACAGCCTGCCCTGGGCGATCGCGCTCGGCCTGCTGCTCGGCGGCGCGTTCGGCAACCTCACCGACCGGCTGTTCCGCTCGCCGTCCGCGTTCCGCGGGCACGTGGTCGACTTCATCTCGGTGCAGCACTTCGCGGTCTTCAACCTCGCCGACTCGGCGATCGTCTGCGGCGGCATCCTGGTCGTCCTGCTCTCCTTCCGGGGCTCCAACCCGGACGGCACCACGCACGGCGCTCCGGCGGAGAAGGCCGCGGCGGACGGCGGAGACGGGCCGTCCGAGGGCTGACGGCCCTCCTGGCGGGAAGCGGGCCGGGGCGGGTCGGGCATACTCGGGTGGGTGAGTATCGCAGCGCAGACCCGTAGCCTCCCCGTACCCGACGGCCTGGAGGGCGAGCGGCTGGACGCCGCCCTGGCCCGGATGTTCGGGTTCTCCCGCACCAAGGCCGCCGAGCTCGCCGCCGAGGGCAAGGTCACCCTGGACGGCGCGGTCGCCGGGAAGTCGGACCGGGTCACCGCCGGGTCCTGGCTGGAGGTCGAGATCCCCGCCCCCGCCGCGCCGGTGCAGATCGTCGCCGAAGCCGTCGAGGGCATGCGGATCATCCACGACGACGACCACGTGGTCGTCATCGACAAGCCCGTCGGCGTCGCCGCGCACCCCAGCCCCGGCTGGACCGGCCCCACCGTCATCGGCGGCCTGGCCGCCGCCGGCTACCGGATCTCCACCTCCGGCGCCGCCGAGCGGCAGGGCGTCGTGCACCGCCTCGACGTCGGCACCTCCGGGATCATGGTGGTCGCCAAGTCCGAGCGCGCCTACACCGACCTGAAGCGGCAGTTCCACGACCGGGTCACCGAGAAGAAGTACAACGCGCTCGTCCAGGGCCACCCCGACCCGCTGTCCGGCACCGTGGACGCGCCGATCGGCCGGCACCCCAGCAGCGACTGGAAGTGGGCGGTCACCCGGGACGGCAAGCCCTCGGTGACGCACTACGACCTGATCGAGGCCTACCGCGCCGCGTCCCTGCTCGACATCAAGCTGGAGACCGGCCGCACCCACCAGATCCGGGTGCACATGTCGGCGCTGCGCCACCCCTGCGTCGGCGACCTCACCTACGGTGCGGACCCGACGCTCGCCAAGCGGCTCGGGCTGACTCGGCAGTGGCTGCACGCCGTCTCGCTGGGCTTCGAGCACCCGGAGGACGGGCGCTGGGTCGAGTTCACCTCCGCCTATCCTGAGGACCTGCAGCACGCATTGGACGTCATTGCTGGGGAGAGCTGAGATGACCGTGGTGATCCGGGTGGCGGAGGGGGACGCGGACCTTGCCGCGGTACGGGCTGTGCGGCGGGAGGTGTTCGTCGTGGAGCAGGAGATTCCCGAGACGCTGGAGTTCGACGAGTACGACCCGACGTCGCTGCACGTGCTGGCCGTCGGCGCGGACGGCGCTCCGCTCGGGACCGCGCGGATGATCTCCGGGGACGAGGCGCTCACGATCACCGGGGGCGTCGCGGACCGGGTGCTGCTCGGCCGGCTGGCCGTGGTGCGGGCCGCGCGCGGCACCGGGCTGGGGGCGCGGCTGGTGCGGGCCGTGGAGGACCTGGGGCGGTCGCGCGGGGCGCGTTCGCTGGAACTGCACGCGCAGGTGCAGGCGCTCGGGTTCTACGAGCGGCTCGGGTACGCGGCCCAGGGGCCGGAGTACGACGACGCCGGGATCGCGCACCGCACGATGACGCGGGTGCTGTAGGCGCTCGGGGTTGGAAGGCCTTGGAAGGCCTTGGAAGGCCGGTGAGGAGTGGGGCTCCTCACCGGCCTTCGTGCGTGTCGGGCCACTCGGTGCGGACGCGGGGGAGGGACTCCGGGTGGTGGTCGCGGAGGTAGGCGATCAGGTGTTCGCGGGTGGCGAGTTTGAGGGCGGCCGTGGCGTCCGGGTCGCGGGCGGTCATCATGGCGCGGACCACGATGGTGGACGGGGTGGTGTCGGTGACGGTGAGGGACCACTCGTCGCCGTCCCAGAGGTCGGTGGTGGCGAGGTAGCGCTCCAGTTCGGCGCGCAGGGCGTCGACGGGCGTGCGGTGGTCGAGGTGGAGCAGCACCCAGGCGAGCAGGCCCGGGTGGCGGCGGGTCCAGTTCTCGAACGGCTGTGAGACGAAGTACGAGACCGGGACGACCAGGCGGCGGTAGTCCCACAGGCGAAGCACCAGGTAGGAGAGGGTGATCTCCTCGACCGTGCCCTGCTGGCCCTCCAGGACGACGGTGTCGCCGATGCGGACGGTGTCGCTGAACGCGATCTGCAGGCCGGCGAAGAAGTTGCCCAGGGTGGACTGGGCGGCGATGCCCGCGACGATGCCGATCAGGCCTGCGGAGGCGAGGAGGCTGGCGCCGACGGTGCGCATGGCGTCGAAGGTGAGGAGGAGCGCGCCGAACGTCACGACCCAGACGAGGGCGGTGCCGACACGGCGGACCAGGCTGAGTTGGGTGCGGACGCGCTGGATGCGGGAGGCGTCCTCGGTGATCGTTTCGTAGCGGCTGAGGACGGCTTCGAGGGTGGCGGCGAGGACTCTTGCGGTGAGCCAGCCGAGAGAGGCGATCAGGGCGAGCAGGACGGTGTGGCGGACGACGCTGTCCTGGCTGGGGAAGATGCGGCGGAGGGGCTCGGAGAGGAGCAGGAGGGCGGCGAGGAGCGAGAGTTGGAGGGGGATGCGGCAGCGGCGGAGGGACTGCCAGACCGGGGCGTGGGGGTGGCGGGCGGCCAGGCGTTGGAGGACCTGGTCGACCAGCCAGCCGGCGAGGAGGGTTGCGAGGATCGCGGTGAGGAGGCTGGCGAGTGGCCTGAGCACGGGGGACCTCGGGGGTGTGGGTGGGTTTGCCTCCTTCGCCCGCCGCAGCAGTCCGCGCTGCCCGCCGCCTTGGTCCCCGCCGCCTTGGTCGCCGCCGCCCCGGGGGTCGCCCGGCAGCGGCCGGA
>NZ_JBSGDD010000160.1:0-7758 GCF_053602195.1 Kitasatospora sp. NPDC004531
GCGGTCCCCGATTAAAATAACAAGCCCCCCGGGGGGGGCGGGGGGGCGGAGGCCGGGGGCGGGGGGCCCCCCCGCGCGCCCCCCCCACGGCTCTACAGTGGACGGATGACCGAGCAGGACGAGAACAGGCCCGAGCCGCGACTGGTCTTCAAGGACCCGTTCGAGCAGCAGACCAGTGACGACACCGACCGGGGCTGGGGCGATCCGCAGGGCGGCCGGGGGCTGGACTGGTACCTCGACCAGCGGCCCCCGCACCACGGCGAGAAGTAGCCGGGGCGGCCTCAGCGGCGCACCAGCGCGTCCCGGATCTCGGTGAGCAGCTGGACCTCCTTCACCTCGGCCTCCAGCGCCTCCTCCTCCAGCGTCCTGCGCTTGGCCAGGAAGTGGTTCATCGGCATGACGATCAGGAAGTACACGACGGCAGCGATGATCACGAAGCTGATCACGGCACTGATCACCGTGCCCCAGAGGATGAAGATGCCCGAGGTCACATTGCCGTTCGCGTCCATCGCGCAGGGGCCCTTGAGGCAGGACGCGTAGCTGTTGAGGTCCTTGGTGCCGAACAGGCCGATCAGCGGGTTGATGACACCCTTGACGAACGTGTTGACGACATTGGTGATGGCCGCGCCGATGACGACGGCGACCGCCAGGTCCACCACGTTGCCGCGGAGCAGGAATTCCTTGAAGCCTTTCATGCCGCGTCGAACGGCACAGGTGCGCAAAGGTCACGGGTGAACCCACCGCCCTCCGGTTGACGCCTGCGGGCACTCGGCGGACCCGGGGGAGGGCGGCGGCGCGGGCCCAGGCGGGCCGGAGGCGACCACGGCGGCCAGCGCCAGACAGGACGCCGCCAGCAGGCCCGGACGGCGGCGGACGGCCTGCCGCAAGCGGTGGCGGCCCCGCGCGGTGCCGCAGATCGGCGGGAAATCGGGCACCTCACGGCGCGGCGGCACCAGCGCGGCAGGCAGCGGGGGAAGCACGTAGGCGGTCATGGCGGCGGCCCTCTCCTCGGCGGCGGCGGCCCCGGTCGGAGTCGCCGCGGCCATCCTGCGCCCGCCCGGCCGTCCGCGTCCGAAATCGTCCAACCCCTGTGGACAACCCGCCCCTGTGGAAAACCGCCTTCACCCGCAGGGCTGAACCCCTGCGCCGTTCGGAGGAACCCGGGAAACACATCGGGCCCGGACACGCCGCAGGCCCCGCCCGATCGATCGGGCGGGGCCTGCGGCGAGGCGTCGGACGGTCAGCTCGCGGCCGGGGCCGAGCTGGTGCTGCCGCTCGACGAGGACGTCGAGGACGTCGAGGACGTCGAGGAGCCGGAGGTCGAGGAGGGCGACGAGCTCACCGAGCTGCTGGAGCTGGAGCGGCTGTCGGTGCGGTAGAAGCCGGAGCCCTTGAAGACCACGCCCACGGCCGAGAAGACCTTGCGGAGCTTCCCCTGGCAGACAGGGCACGTGGTCAGCGCGTCGTCGCTGAACTTCTGCACCGCCTCGAGGCCGTTGCCGCACTCGGTGCACTGGTACTGGTACGTGGGCACTTTCCGCTTCCTCCTGCACTCCCCCTGGCACTCTCACGCTATGAGTGCTAACGACGGTCCATGATGCGGCATTCCGCTGGTGGAGTCCAGCGGCTCAGCCGCCGAGGCCCGCTCCGGCCGGCTCCTGCCGGGCGGCGGCGGCGGCCCCGCTCCCGGCCACGGTACGGCGCTGCGGGGCCGGGGCGACCAGCAGGCGGCGCATCGTGACGAGCGCCACCAGGCCGAGGCCGGATCCGATCAGCGGCACGGTGAAGCCGAGCGTCGGCCCCGAGTGGTCGATCAGCTGCCCGGCGGCGGTGGAGCCGACCGCCAGGCCCAGGCCGATTGCGCCGGTCAGCCAGGTGAACGCCTCGGTCTTGGCGCCGTCCGCGACCAGCGTCTCCACCAGGGTGTAGCCGGTGATCAGGGTGGGGGCGATGGCCAGGCCGCAGAACAGGCCGGCGATCGACAGCGCGACCAGGTTCGGCATCGCCCAGAGGGTGGAGCAGCCGAGCACCAGCAGCGCGTAGCAGGCGAGCATCCGCTGCCGGGCGGTGCTGCGCCAGGGGATCAGGCCGTAGAGCACGCCGGCGACCATCGAGCCGGCCGCGAACACGCCGTAGACCACGCCGTTGAGGCCGGGGCTGCCGGCCTCCTCGGCGAAGGCGGTGATGGAGACCTGGAGCGCGCCGAAGACGGTGCCGAGCCCGAGGAACGCGCCGGCCAGCAGCCGCACGCCGGGGGAGGCCAGCGCGGAGGCCCGGCGGGCGCCGGGCGTGGCGGGGCCGGTCGGGGCGGGTGCGGTGGAGCGGCGGGCGGCGAAGGCCAGGCCGCCGAGCACGGTCAGGGTGGCCTCGGCGATCAGCCCGGCGGCCGGGTTGATGACGGTGGCGACGCCGGTGGCCAGCACCGGGCCGACCACGAAGGTGAACTCGTCGGTGACGGACTCGAAGGCGAAGGCGGTGTTGAGCAGCGCGGGCCGCTCGTTCAGCCGGTTCACCCAGCGGGCCCGGACCATGGCGCCGACCTGCGGCACGGACGCGCCGGCGGGGGCGGCGGCGAGGAACAGCGTCCAGTCGGGGGCGTCGCCGTGGGCGAGCGCGATCAGCGCGCCGACCGAGGCGGCGTGCACCAGGACGGCGGGGACCAGTACGGCGGCCTGGCCGTGCCGGTCGGCGAGCCGGCCGGTCTGCGGGCCGATCAGGGCCTGGGCGACGGCGGCGGTCGCGGCGACCGCGCCGGCCAGGCCGTAGGAGCCGGTGGTGTCGCGGACCAGCAGCACGATGCCGAGGCCGAGCATGGCGTACGGCAGTCGGGCGACCAGGGCGGGGAGCAGGAAGGTCCAGGCGCGAGGGGTGCGCAGCAGCGCACCGTAGCCGTTGCGGGTGGGGTCGTCGACCGGTCGGCGGGCCGCCACGGTCGGTCCTCTCTGCTGCCTGGTAGCGCGGGACCGGGCAGCAGAAGGCAGGACCGGGGACCGGCGCCGAGAGTCGTCCTCTCGCGCGTCGACCGGGGTTGTTACCGGGCCCGGGCGGTGCGCCTCGGGGCCCGGCCGCCGAGCGGTCGCGCCGACTCTGCATCAGGCAGATGCGGGGGAATCGGGGTTTCTGCCTTCAGCTTAGCGGCTCAGCCCGCTTTCTTTCTGGGAACGGAAGGTGAAGCCTCCGCATTGTGCAGCCAGCCCGCCAGCTTGCCGCCCTGGTCGACGGCGCGCAGCCGGCGTTCGGCGGCCTCCGAGACCTCGTCGGTGGTGACCACCAGCAGTTCGTCGCCCTCGCGCAGCACCGTCATCCGGTCGGGCACGAAGCTGGAGCCCTCGCGGACCACCAGGGTGACGGCGGCGCCCTTGGGCAGGCGCAGCTCGGAGACCTCGACGCCGGACATCCGGGAGCCGGCGGACAGCTGCACGGACAGCAGGTGGCCGTGCAGCTTCTCCAGCGGGGCGGACTCGATGCCCAGGTCCTGGCCCAGGTCGCCCTCGCCGATCTTCAGCCAGCGGGCGACCAGCGGCAGGGTCGGGCCCTGGAGCAGGGTGAAGACCACGACCAGGATGAAGACGATGTTGAACAGCTTCTCGGCGTCGGCGGCGCCGGAGACCAGCGGGATGGTGGCGAGCACGATGGGCACCGCGCCGCGCAGCCCGGCCCAGGACAGCAGGGCCTGCTCCTGCCAGGGGATGCGGAACGGCGTCATGCTGGCCAGCACCGACAGCGGCCGGGCGATGAACACCAGCACGGTGCCGGCCACCAGGCCGGGGACTATCGCCGAGCCCATGGTCGCGGGGGTGACCAGCAGGCCGAGCACCACGAACATGCCGATCTGGCCGATCCAGGCGAGTCCGTCGGCGAAGCCGCGCACCGCGGGGCCGTGCGGCAGCTTGGAGTTGCCGAGGATCACCGAGGCGATGTACGCCGCGAGGAAGCCGGAGGCGTGCAGCAGCGCGCCGCCCGCGTAGGCGAAGACGATCAGCGCCAGCACCGCGATCGGGTACAGGCCCGAGGAGGGCAGCGCAATCCGGCGCATCGCGTACGCGCCGAGCTTGCCGACCGCGAAGCCGACCGCCGCGCCGACCACCAGCTCGACCACGATGGTGCCGATCAGCACGTACCAGGGGTCGAGCTCGCCGGCCGTGGCGAAGGCCACCACCAGGATCACCACGGGAGCGTCGTTGAAGCCGGACTCGGCCTCAAGAAGCCCGGTGAGGCGCTTGGGCAGCGGAACCGTCCGCAGCACCGAGAACACCGCGGCGGCGTCGGTGGAGGAGACGATCGCGCCGAGCAGCAGTGCGGTGCGCCACTCCAGCCCGACCAGCCAGTGCGCGCCCGCGGCGGTGACGAACACCGAGACGGCGACGCCCAGGGTGGCGAGCACGGCGGCGGCCGGGACGACCGGTTTGATCGCCTGCCAGCTGGTTTTGAGTCCGCCCTCGGCCAGGATGACCACCAGGGCCGCGTAGCCGAGGACCTGGGTGAGTTCGGCGTTGTTGAAGCTTATGCCGATGCCGTTCTGGCCCAGGGCGACGCCGATGCCGAGATAGATCAGCAGGGACGGCAGTCCGGAACGGGTGGAGATCCGCACGGCGCCGACGGCGACGAGCAGGATGACGGCGGACTCGAGAAGCAGCTCGTTCAGGTGGTCAACGGTCACGCAGGGGCACCTCGGGCAGGAAGGGCGGCTGACGGATCGTTACCCAGTCTAACATTTTACTTGATCTTTACGCTAGCCCCCGCTTTCCGCCCGGCCCGGTAGGGTCCGAACCACGCCGTCGAAGCCCTGCCGGTGTCCCCCGTGCACGGCCGCCGGTGCCGTCGCCCTAATGTGGTGACCTGTCACGGCCGCACGCTCCCTCATACAAGGACTCGGATGCCCCGCTCGAAGAAGTTCCGGCGCGCACGTCTGATCGTGATCCTGCTGGCCGTGCTGCTGGTGGCGGGTCTGGCCGGCGGCGGCTGGTGGGCAGTGGACGCCGTCCGCTCGTCGTTCCCGCAGGTCAGCGGCAGCGTCTCGGTGCCCGGCATGTCCGCACCGGTGGACGTGGTGCGCGACGACAAGGGCATCCCGCAGCTGTACGCCGACACCGACACCGACCTGTTCCGCGCCCAGGGCTACGTCCAGGCGCAGGACCGGTTCTGGGAGATGGACGTCCGACGGCACATCACCGCCGGCCGGCTCTCCGAGATGTTCGGCTCCGGCCAGGTCGAGACGGACTCCTTCCTGCGCACCATGGGCTGGCGCCAGGTCGCCCAGAAGGAGTGGGACAGCGTCCTGTCCGAGGACACCAAGCGCAACCTGACGGCCTACACCGAGGGCGTCAACGCCTGGCTGTCCGAGCACCCCGGCGGGGCCTCGGCCTCCGTCGAGTACGCGCTGCTCGGCGCCGTCAACTCCGGCTACCAGCCCGAGAAGTGGGACCCGGTCGACTCGGTGGCCTGGCTGAAGGCGATGGCCTGGAGCCTCTCCGGCAACATGCAGGAGGAGATCGACCGCTCGCTGCTGACGCAGAACTTCACCACCGAGCAGATCGCCCAGCTCTACCCGGACTACCCGTTCGAGCGCAACGGCACCATCGTGAAGGCCGGCAAGCTCGGCGCCGACGGCACCTACACCCCCGGCGCGGGCACCGCGGCCACCGGCCAGGTCGGCCCCGGCACCCAGACGAGCTCCTCCCAGGCCCGGGCCGCGACCGAGCAGCTGCTCGGCGACCTGTCCGGCAAGACCAGCGCGATGCCGCAGCTGCTCGGCCCCAACGGCCAGGGCATCGGCTCCAACTCCTGGGTGGTCTCCGGCGCCAACACCACCACCGGCAAGCCGCTGCTGGCCAACGACCCGCACCTCGGCCCCGGCCTGCCGTCGATCTGGTACCAGATGGGCCTGCACTGCCGGGCCGCCTCCGCGACCTGCGGCTACGACGTGGCGGGCTACACCTTCGCCGGCATGCCCGGCGTCGTCATCGGCCACAACAAGGACGTCGCCTGGGGCTTCACCAACCTCGGCGCCGACGTCACCGACCTGTACCTGGAGAAGGTCACCGGCCCCGACACCTACCTGGTCGACGGCAAGGACGTGAAGTTCAACGTCCGCAAGGAGACCATCAAGGTCGCCGGCGGCTCGGACCGCACCATCACCGTCCGCACCACCCAGGACGGCATGCCGCTGATCTCCGACCAGTCCTCCGAGGACCAGAAGGTCGGCAACGCCGCCCCCGCCGGCAACTCCGCCCCCGACCGGGCGGCCGGCTACGGCATCGCGCTGCGCTGGACCGCGCTCGTCCCCGGCAAGACCATGGACGCCGTCTTCAAGCTCGACCGGGCCACCGACTTCACCTCCTTCCGCGCCGCCGCGCAGGACTTCGCCGTCCCCGCGCAGAACCTCATCTACGCCGACACCAAGGGCAACATCGGCTACCAGGCCCCCGGCCTGATCCCGGTCCGCGGCAAGGGCGACGGCCGCTACCCCGCCCCCGGCTGGGACCCGGCCTACGCCTGGAAGACGACCTACCTGCCGTTCAAGTCGCTGCCCTACGCGTACAACCCGCCGGAGGGCTACATCGTCACGGCCAACCAGGCCGTCATCGACGACAGCGCCTACACGCCGATGCTCACCAAGGACTGGGAGTACGGCACCCGCGCCAAGGAGATCACCGACCAGATTCAGGACAAGCTGAAGAACGGCGGCAAGATCTCCCCCAACGACATGCAGTCCATGCAGCTGGACAACACCAGCGTGCTCGCCAAGCAGCTCGTCCCGATGCTGCTCGACGTCAAGATCGACGACCCGTACGTGCGCGAGGCCCAGGACCTGCTGCGGGACTGGAACTACCACCAGGACGCCGACTCCGCCGCCGCCGCGTACTACAACGGCGTCTGGCGGGCCCTGCTCACGCTCGCCTTCGGCCACAAGTTCCCCGCCGACCTCCGGGTCGAGGGCGACTGCCTGCTGGTCCGCCAGAAGCGCGACAACACGCTGCCCGACGACGCCCTCGGCGGCGAGGTCCGGGCCGTCACCGAGTGCGGCACCCGCAAGCCCTCGCTGGCCCAGCCGGACGGCGGCGACCGCTGGATGGAGGTCGTCCGCCAGCAGCTCGCCAACCCGAGCTCCCCGTGGTGGGACTACGTCGACTCCAACCACCAGCAGCAGCACGGCCTCGACAAGCTCCTCGCCGAAGCCCTCAAGGACGCCCGCCAGGACCTCACCGCGCGCCTCGGCAAGGACATCCGCACCTGGAGCTGGGGCCGCCTCCACCAGCTGACCCTGCAGGAAGCCACCCTCGGCACCGACGACTCCTCGATCGCCTCCACCGCCGTCCACAAGCTGCTCAACCGGGGCCCCTACAGGCTCTCCGGCGGCAGCGCCGCAGTCGACGCCACCGGCTGGAACGCCGCCGCCGGCTACGACGTCGACTGGGTCCCGTCCATGCGCATGGTCGTCGACCTCAGCGACTTCGACGCCTCCCGCTGGATCAACGTCGGCGGCGCCTCCGGCCACGCCTTCCACCCCAACTACAACGACCAGACCGAGCTCTGGGCCAAGGGCGAACTCCTCCCCTGGCCCTACAGCAAGGACGCCGTCACCAAGTCGGCCACCGACACCCTCACCCTCACCGCCGGCTGACCCACCCTCACCGCCCCACGGAGGCGGACCCCCCACCCCCGGGGAGGTCCGCCTCCGGCGTTCCTGCGGGCGGCCACTGGCCGGTCCAGCGGTTTCGGTGCTGCGCGCGCTTGCCCGTTCGGGCCGGCTCTGGA
>NZ_JBSGDD010000161.1:0-7729 GCF_053602195.1 Kitasatospora sp. NPDC004531
GACGGTGGTCAGGGCCGCGCCGAGGGCGGGGCCGCGGTTCGGGCGCGGGCGGGCGGCGCGGCACCCGGGCGTACAGCTCCTCGGCGAGGCCGAAGACGTCGGCGTGCCGGTAGCGGGCGGCGCCGTCGGCGGCCAGTCCGGCGTCCTCCAGGGCGGCGGCGATCTCCAGCGGGTCGACCGCCCGCTCGCACAACTCGCGGTTGGCGTCCAGGAGTCGGCGGACGGGGTCGCCCGGCTGCGTGCTCACACGGCCTCCGCGAGCGCGGCGGGCCGCGGCTCGCCGTCGCCCGCCACCCAGTACTCGGCGGGCCGGGCGAACGGCCGCGCGGGCGTACCGGGCGGGGACGGGAACGCCGGGTGGCGGGCGACCAGTTCGAGGTAGATCTCGCGGAACGTGCCCACCACGGGCTCGACCCCGAAGCGCTCCTGCGCCCGCAGCCGTCCGGCCAGGCCCAGCCGGGAGCGCCGCTCGCCGTCGCGCAGCAGCGCCAGGCAGGCCCCGGCGAGGGCGCGCGGGCTGCGCGGCGGCACCAGCAGCCCGGTGGGCCCGAGCACCTCGCGGGCCACGCCGACCTCGGTGGCGACCACGGCGCGCCCGCTGAGCATGGCGTCGGCGAGCAGCCGGGGGCTGCGTTGGGCGAGCGCGCTGAACACCACGACGCGGCCGGCCGCCCAGGCCTCGGCCAGCCCGGCCGGCCGTCCGGCGAGGTCGACGGCCGCCGCGACGCCGAGCCGTTCGGCGATCGCCGCGCAGTGCGCCAGGTAGCCGGGCGCGCCCTCCTCGCCGTACATCAGCAGCCGGGCGTCGGGCAGTTCGGCGCGGACGTGCGCGAAGGCGTGCAGCATCAGTTCGGGGTCGCGTCCGGGTTCCAGCGCGCCGGCCCAGACCAGCGTGGGCGCCTCGGGCTCGGGGCCGGCGGCGGGCCGTCCGGTGGCGGGGGTGCCCTCGTGGACGATCCGGGTGCGGGCCGGGTCGCCCCCGCACTGCCGCTGCCACTGCTCGTCGTAGGCGCTGCCGGGGGTGAGCACGGCGGCCTGCCGGTAGGTCTCCGCGGTGAGCTGCCGGAAGAAGGACAGCAGCAGGGCGCGCACCGGCCACCGGTAGGGGGCGGAGCGGTAGCCGCGGTACTGCTCGCGCAGGTGCAGGCCGTGCTCGGTGACCACGAACGGGACGCCGTGCAGTTCGCGGGCGGCCAGCGCGGGCAGCGCGGCCGGCCCGCCGCCGACCACGTGGCACAGGTCGGCGCCGCCGAGCCCGGCCGTCCCGGTGCCGTACCAGGGCGCGGACAGCGGCCGCAGGCACTGTTCCAGCAGGTCGGCGGCGACCAGCACGTCGCAGACCTGCGGCTGTCCGGCGGCGGTGTCGGCGCCGGGCTGCCGCCAGATCCGCTCCAGGGCGCGGTGGGCGTGGCCGGAGGCGAGGAACGCGGGCAGCGCCTCGTCCTCCCGCGCGAGCGCGGCCAGCCGGTACAGCGCGGGCCCGAACCCGGCCCGTTCGCCGGGCAGCACCAGCGCCCGGACCAGTTCCTCGTAGGCCTTCAGGTGGGCCCGGCGGCGCAGCGCGGTGGGCCCGCGCCCGGCGGGGCGGCGGCCCCACATGGGCAGTTCGTGGACGCCGTGCAGGCCGGGCGCCCCGCCGGGCGGCGCGGGGCGGTCGGCGGGCAGCAGTCGGTAGAGCCGGAACTCGTGCTCGGGCAGGCCCGCGACCAGGCGGCCGCACCAGCCCCTTTGGCCACGCCGTGCAGTCGTGTGACCGCCCTCGGTGAGCAGAGCTATGCGCACGACGCCTCCTGGGCAAGAGCGTTTCGACGGGTTACGGCCCTACGACACAGGGAGTGCGTCCGTGCTCGACGGCCGTTCGGCCGGTGTCCGCTCCCCGCGTCCGCCGCCCTCGCCGCCTTGCCCCCACACCTGTTCGGTCCGGCAACACGAAGGTAGAGCGCCGGGCCGGAACCCCTGGGGGCCCGGCCCGGCTTGCCACCTGATCGAGTGAAAGGACGTGACCTCGTGCGTCCCCGTCGCGTTTTCGGCGCTCCCGTCGGGAACGTCAGCGCCCGGCGTCCGCCTCGGCGAGCAGTTCGCGCACCGCGCGGGCGACCGGCTCGGGGTGCTCCAGCATCGCCACGTGCCCGGACTCGGGGAGCACCAGCAGCCGGGCGTCCCGGAACGCGGCGCAGGCCCGCCGGGCGGAGCGGTAGGAGACCAGCTTGTCCTTGAGGCCGTAGACCAGCAGCACCGGCACCTCGACCTGCTGGGCCTGCCGCCACAGCGACTGCTCGCCGCGCTCGGTGTAGGCGCTGACGATGCCGCGCACCGAGCCGGTCACCGCCTGCAGCGAGTACGGCAGCGCGCTGCGGCGCCGGTACTCGGCGACGGCCCGGGCCCGGCGGTGCGCGGGGATGCTCCCGGGGTCGCCGTAGACCAGCCTGAGCAGTTCGGCGGTGGCGCTCTCCGGGTCGCTGCCGGCGGTGCGGCGGCGGACGAGTTCGGCGACGCCGGGCAGGGCGAGCAGCCCGGTGGGCCAGGCGGTGCGCTGCGGGGGCAGTTCGGGCAGCGCCGGGGAGATCAGGGTGAGGCTGCGCACCAGGTCGGGGCGGAGCGCGGCAAGCCGGACGGAGACCGCGCCGCCGAGCGAGTTCCCGAACAGGTGGACCGGGCCGCGGCCGGTCTCCTCCAGGTAGCCGATGACCGCCCGGGCGTGCCCGGAGACGCTGAGGTTGCCGTCCAGCGGCGGCGCGGACCAGCCGAAGCCGGGCAGGTCGACCGTCTCGCCGTCCACGTCCTCGGTCAGTTGGTCGAGCAGTTCCAGCCAGTTGTCGCCGGAGCCGCCGAGCCCGTGCACGAACAGGGCGGGCGGCAGCCCGTCACGGGGCTCCGAGTGGCGGCTGACGGCCACGGCCGCACCTGGCACCTCGACGGTGCGGTAGGGCTCCAGGGCGGTGAGGGGGTGCTGGGCGGCGCTCATGGAGCACGATGGTAGTGAGGACGGCCCGCCACCGGTGCGTTTCGGCCCGTCCCGACCCGGTCCCGGGTGCGTCTCGACCTGTGGACAGTCCTGGTCCGGGCCGTATTGTGGGCTCCCGACAAGGGCGGTGGTGCGCTTTACTCGGCTTCACCCGCGCGTGCGCGGGTTACCGAAAAGTAGAATCAATGCCTTGCCAGCCCATCGCAGACCGTGAAGTGAGGAGCGCCGTGACGGCCATCCAGGAGGCGCAGGAGCGTCCGCGCGGTGCCCGCCTGCCGCGAAGCGCCCGCCGTGAACAACTGCTCGGAGCCGCCCAGGAGGTGTTCGTCGCCCAGGGCTACCACGCGGCCGCCATGGACGACATCGCCGAGCGGGCCGGTGTCAGCAAGCCGGTGCTGTACCAGCACTTCCCGGGGAAGCTGGAGCTCTACCTCGCGCTGCTGGACAAGCACTGCGACGCCCTGGTCGACGGCACCCGGGCGGCGCTGGAGGCGACCAACGACAACAAGCAGCGCGTCGCCGCCACCATGGAGGCGTACTTCCACTACGTCTCCAGCAAGTCGGGCGCGTTCCGACTGGTCTTCGAGTCGGACCTGACCAACGAGCCGGCCGTGCGCGACCGGGTCGAGCGGGCCACCGACCTGAGCGCCACCCTGGTCTCCAAGGTGATCGCCGAGGACACCGACCTGCCGGAGGCGGAGGCCAAGCTGCTCGCGGTCGGCGTCTGCGGCATGGCCCAGATCACCGCCCGGTACTGGCTGTCCCAGGAGTCCGAGGTGCCGCGCGACGAGGCGGTCCGGCTGGTCGCCAGCCTGGCCTGGCGCGGCCTGAAGGGCTTCCCGATGCACCCGGCCCCGGAGGGCTCCGGCGCGGTCGGCGACTGACCGCCGATTCGGCCCTGAGCGGACCGACCCGGGAGCTTCGCCTCCCAGCCGCTCCGCTGCCTTAAGGTGAAGCCCGTACGGCGCGCCGCCCGCGAACGGCGGTTCGAGCGCGCGGGCTGCTACCGGAGGGACGGAAGCCGTGGAGGTCAAGATCGGCGTGCAGAACGCGAACCGGGAGATCGTCCTGGAGAGCGCGCAATCTGCCGAAGAGGTCGCGGACGCGGTCGCCAAGGCCCTGGACGGCAGCGCCAAGCTGTTCACGCTGTCCGACGAGCACGGCCGCAAGGTGCTGGTCCCGGCGGACCGTCTCGCCTACGTCGAGATCGGCGAGCCGTCCGTCCGCAAGGTCGGTTTCGGCACGCTCTGAGCACGCGTCCACGGCGCCCCGTTCCCCCGCCCGGGGGGACGGGGCGCCGTGCTGTGCGTACCGGAGGCCGCGGGCGGGTAGGCGGGGGGTGCCGCAGCGCCGCACCACCCCGGGAGGAAGCCGTGTGGGAGACGACCGCGTTCGTCCTGATCGGCCTGGCCGTCGGGTTCGGCGCGCTACTGGCCCGTCCCGACCTGTTCCCGCAGTCGCGCGCGCTGCCGGTCGGCACCGCCCTGGTGGCGGCGGTGCTGTCCGGCCGGCTCACCCACTACGTGCTGGACGGGCGCGTCCCCGCGGTGCAGGTGGCGGTGGCGTTCGTGGTGGCGGCGCTGCTGGTGTCGGTGCCGGCCCGTCCGGACCTGTCGCCCCGCCGTCGCGGCGGCCGCCACCGCCACGCCTGAGGTCCGGTCAGGACGCCAGGCCGAGGGCCGCCATCCGCCGGGTGTGGGTCTCGGTGATGCGGTTGAACATCTTGCCGACCTCGACCAGGTCGAAGCCCCGCACGTGCGCGCCGCCGACCAGCAGGTTCGACAGCGCGTCGCGCTCGGCGACCACCCGCTGCGCCTGGCTGAGCGCCTCGCCCATCAGACGCCGGCCCCACAGCGCGAGCCGCCCGCCGACCCGCGGGTCCTCCTCGATCGCCTGCCGCACCCGTTCCACCGCGAACTCGGCGTGCCCGGTGTCGGCCATCACCCGCAGCACCAGGTCCCGGGTGTCGTCGTCCAGCCGGACGGCCACCTCGCGGTAGAAGTCGGTCGCGATGGCGTCGCCGACGTACGCCTTGACCAGGCCCTCCAGCCAGTCGGACGGGGCGGTCATCCGGTGGAAGGCCTCCAGCGGCTCGACGAACGGCTCCATCACCGCGACCGGGTCGGCGCCCACCTCGGCCAGCCGGTCGTGCAGCAGCTGGTAGTGCTGGAACTCGGCGGAGGCCATCCGGGCCAGCGCGGCCTTCTCCGCGATGCCGGGCGCGAACTTGGCGTCCTCGGCGAGCCGCTCGAAGGCGCTCAGCTCGCCGTACGCGAGCGCGCCCAGCAGGTCGAGCACCGCCGCGCGGTACTGCGGGTCGGCGGCCCGGGCCGTCCAGGGCCCGATCGAGTCGGTGATCCCGTCACCGGGTTCCTGAGTCTCCATGGCACCTGACCTTAGTGGTCCGGGCAGGTGCGAGGACCGCCCGCGGGCGTCCCGCAACCGGGGCGCGGCCGGTCGGAGTATTCGCCGTCACGTGTTCGAGTCGTCGCTTGACTGTATGGTAGGTAGTGAGGCCAGGTGTGAACCCGCGCGGCCCGTCCGTTCATTCGGCAGGCCGCGCAGTCGTGCCCGACGGCGGTCCGCCGTCCGGGACACCGCATCCGGCGCTCACGTACGCGGATGCCCGGTCGGAGACCCGATCGGCTCCGACCTGGCCCGAGCCTCGGGCCCAGGCACCGCATCAGGCCGAGCGAGGGCCGCCGCGGACCGCGCCTCGACGCGCCGGGCCGCACGACCCCGTAGAACGGGACGCCCTCCCCCGCGCCGCCCGCCCGACGCGCCCCTCACCGGGCAGCGCGGGCACGGCAGGACGCGCTCGAACTCGGCCCCTCCACATGGAAGAGGCAGCACCCTGTCCACCACCGGCGAACCCATCAAGACGACCTTCCGGGAACTCGGCATCCTCCCGGAGACCGCCGAAGCCCTGGAGGCCGTCGGCATCGTCCACCCCTTCCCGATCCAGGAGATGACCCTCCCGGTCGCGCTGACCGGCCACGACGTCATCGGCCAGGCCAAGACCGGCACCGGAAAGACCCTGGGCTTCGGCCTCCCGCTGATCGAGCGCGTCGTGGTCAAGGCCGACGTCGCCGCCGGCCGGGCCACCGCCGACCAGCTCACCGACAGCCCGCAGGCGCTCATCGTGGTGCCCACCCGCGAGCTGTGCACCCAGGTCACCAACGACCTGCAGACCGCCGGCAAGGTCCGCAACGTGCGCGTCCTCGCCGTGTACGGCGGCCGCGCCTACGAACCGCAGGTCGAGGCCCTGAAGAAGGGCGTCGACATCGTCGTCGGCACCCCCGGCCGCCTGCTCGACCTGGCCGGCCAGCGCAAGCTCGACCTGTCCCAGGTCCGCGCGCTGGTGCTGGACGAGGCCGACGAGATGCTCGACCTCGGCTTCCTGCCCGACGTCGAGAAGATCATCACCATGCTGCCCGCCAAGCGGCAGACCCTGCTCTTCTCCGCCACCATGCCCGGCCAGGTCATCTCGCTGGCCCGCCGGTACATGAGCCAGCCCACCCACATCCGGGCCGCCGCGCCGGACGACACCGGCACCACCGTCGCCAACATCGAGCAGCACATCTTCCGTGCCCACTCGCTGGACAAGGTCGAGATGGTCTCCCGGATCCTGCAGGCCGAGGGCCGCGGCCTGGCGATGATCTTCTGCCGCACCAAGCGCACCGCCGCCGACGTCGCCGACCAGCTCACCAAGCGCGGCTTCGCGGCCGGCGCGGTGCACGGCGACCTCGGCCAGGGCGCCCGCGAGCAGGCGCTGCGCGCCTTCCGCAACGGCAAGGTCGACGTCCTGGTCTGCACCGACGTCGCCGCCCGCGGCATCGACGTCGAGGGCGTCACGCACGTCATCAACTACCAGTGCACCGACGACGAGAAGACCTACCTGCACCGGATCGGCCGCACCGGCCGGGCCGGCGCCTCGGGCACCGCCGTCACCCTGGTCGACTGGGACGACATCCCGCGCTGGCAGCTCATCAACAAGGCGCTGGACCTGCCGTTCAACGACCCGGAGGAGACCTACTCCACCTCCCCGCACCTGTACGAACTGCTCCGCATCGCCCCCGGCACCAAGGGCATCCTGCCCCGCTCCGAGCGCACCCGGGCCGGCCTGGCCGCCGAAGAGGTCGAGGACCTCGGCGAGACCGGCGGGCGCGGCCAGCGCAGCGGTGGCCGCAACGGTGGCGGACGCGGCGGACGGGGCGCTGCCGCCCCCGAGACCCCGGCGCCCGCCGAGCGTCCGTCCCGCCGCAGCCGCGAGCGTCGCCGCACCCGGGGCGGCAGCTCCGTCGCGCCCGACACCGCCGCTGCGTCGACCACCCCCGCGGTGCCCGCCGCCGAGCAGCCCGCCGCCCCGGCCGCGCCCGGTGAGGGCCGCAGCTCGCGCCGCCGCAACCGCAACCGCCGCAACTCCGCTGCCGCCCCGGCCGTGGCTGCGGTCGAGACGGTCACCGAGGTCGCCGAGGTCGTCGTCGAGACGCCTGCCCCGGCTGTCGTGGCCGAGCCGGTCGCCGAGACCCCCGCCGTCCGCGTCCCGCGCAAGCGCACCCGCAAGGCCGCCGCCCCCGCGGTCGAGACGGTCACCGAGGTCGTCGTCGAGACGCCCGCCCCGGTTGCCGTGGCCGAGCCGGTCGCCGAGACCCCCGCCGTCCGCGCCCCGCGCAAGCGCACCCGCAAGGCCGCCGCCCCCGCGGTCGAGACGGTCACCGAGGTCGTCGTCGAGACGCCCGCCCCGGCTGTCGTCGCCGAGCC
>NZ_JBSGDD010000162.1:0-7638 GCF_053602195.1 Kitasatospora sp. NPDC004531
CCCGGGCCCGTCCGGCGGTCAAAACTCTCGGAGCGGAACCAACTCGCGGGCCCCGTCGGGATCAGGCGGGCAGCGCCGGTCGCGTGGTGCGGTCGGCCGGGTACTCAACGTAGCTTTCCGGTCGCCGCTCCGGCTATCGGACGTCGGCCTTCCGAAGCCCCGGTGGCCGCCCGGTGGGTCCATGGTGTGTCCTCGAACGAAACCGGGGCGGAGGGTCAGGGGTGGAAGAGGATCTCCGGCTCGGCGGCGGTCGGGCCGTCGAGCAGGGGCTGGGGAAGGCCCTTGAGGTGGAGGTCGAAGAAGGCGGCGACGTACTGGCGGGTGAGCTGGATGCCGCGCTCGGGGGCGATGGTGGTGGCGGGCGGGTTCGGCAGGCCGAGTCCGCGGGCGAGTACGGGGACGTCGGTGAAGGTGCTGTGGTCGGAGCCGGTGACGGTGAGCCAGCGCTTCCAGCCGTCGAGGGCGGTCCAGGCGCTCGTCCAGGTGGTGTCGTCGCGGCCGTCCAGGGGGTGGCCGATCATCAGGAACGGCTTGCCGTCGAGGCCGGTGGCGGGCACGGGGAAGTCCATGGTGCCGTCCAGGTTCACGCCGGCCCGGACGCGGTCGTCGGTGAGCAGGGTCGGTACGGCGGCGGCGCCTCCGACCGAGTGTCCGGCCATGCCGATGCGGTCGCGGTCGATCAGGTGGGCGTAGCGCCAGGCCGGGTGCGGGCGGTCGGTGAGGCGGTCGAGGACGAAGGAGACGTCCGTGGCCCGGGCGGCGTCCAGGCGCGCCCAGTCCTCGGGGGACCTGAACCTGCCGCACATGTCGCAGCCGGTGGTGTGGCCGTCGGGGAAGGTGGTGCCGTAGTTCTCGTAGGTGTGGTCGATCAGTGCGACGAGGTAGCCGCGGCTGGTCAAGTCCTCGGCGAGGGAGGTCAGTTCGGTGCGCGGCATGGTGAAGCCGGGGGAGAGGACGATCAGCGGGTAGCGGCCGTTGCGGGGCTTCGCGTCGGTCCGCGACCAGGTCCGGGTGTCCGTGAGCGTCTCGGTGGGGACGGTGTTGCCGGGTACCTTGGCGTCGAGCAGCAGGCGCGCGGCCGCGGGGGTCATGTACGGCGCGGGCTCACCGGTGCCGGGCTTGGCGGGGTAGTACATCGACACCATCAGCCGGCGGGGGCCGGCGGACGGCACCCACGGGTCGGGGCGGTCCTGGTCGACGAGTTGCAGGATCTGCTGCCCGACCGCGAACGGCCCGGTGGGGCGCGGGAGTTCGATCCGCGTGGAGCTCGGGGCGGCTGCGGCGGGCGGCGCGGGGGCGGCCAGGGCCGGTGCGGCGGTGGCGGCGGCGGTCAGCGGCAGGGCGAGCAGCAGCGCGGTGGCCGCGGCGGTGCGACGGATTCGGCTCATGGGTCGTACCGTACGGACGCGGAAAGGGAGTTGACGTCCAGTCAGGGGCGTAGGGGATCGCACGGAGAAGTCGGCGGTGGGTGCGGCCCGCCCCCTAGGGATCGACCTCGGGGGCGGGCGCTGGGGTGGTCGGGCGGGGCGGTGTCAGTCGAACTGGAAGCGGGCGGTGTGGAGGGTGCCGTCGGTCAGGCCGAGGGTGAACAGTTGGCAGGTGCCGGCGTAGGCCCGGTCGGTCTTCCACACGTAGCTGTAGCCGTTGGCGGCGGGTTCGTACTGCAGCGCGCTCTCCCCGGTGGTGCGGGTCGGGGTGGGCGGGTCGAGGGGCGCGCCGGTGGCGCAGTCGACGTGCTGCGCGACGGGGTAGTCGCGGGCGATGACGTTCGGGCCGAAGTCGCCGCCGAGGGAGAACTTGATCGGGACGGCGCGTCCGGCGTGCATTCGGTTGACGGCGGGCGGGTCGGCGACCGGCGGCCGGAAGCCGCTGAACGGGTACTCGTAGGTGTACCGGCCGGCGGGGGTGGCGGCGCTGGTGCCGGCGGGGGTGGTGACCCGGACGTCGACGGCGCCGCCGGCGCCGGCGGGTACGGTCGCCCGCAGGGTGGTGTCGTTGACGACGGTGATGCCGTTGGCGGGCGCGTCGCCGAACCGGACCGCCCTGGCGCCGGCCAGGTGGGTGCCGACGATCGTGACGGTGTTGCCGCCGGCGTCGGGCCCGTGGCCGGCCCGGACGCCCGTCACGGTGGGTGCGACGGGGGCGACGGCCAGGCTGTACGCGGCGGCCCCGGTGCCGACCGTGCGGGTGACGGAGTCGGTGGCGGTGTCGATCACCGACAGGGTGTTGTCGCGGCTGTTGGCCACGTAGACGACGCCGCCGGCCGGGTCGGCCAGCACGCTGACGGGGGTGGCGCCGACCGGGACGGTGCCGGTGACGGCGCCGGTGGCGGTGTCGATCACCGAGACCGTGTTGTCGGTCTGGTTGGCCACGTAGGCGCGCGCGCCGTCCGGGGTGACCGACACGCTGCCCGGTCCGGAGCCGACCGGGATGGAGCGGGCCACGGTGTTGGTGGCGGTCTCGATCACCGAGACGGTGTTGGTGCCGTAGTTCGCGCTGTAGACGCGGCTGCCGTCGGGGGAGACCGCCACGGCGGTCGGCATCCAGATCCGGCTGTCGGTGATCGTCTCGGCGAGGGAGCCGGTGGCGGTGTCGATCACCGAGACGCTGCCGCCGATGAGGTTGGCGACGTACGCGTGCGCGCCGTCGGGGGCCACCGCGATGCCGAACGGCTGGCTGCCGACCGTCACCGTGGCGGTGACCGTCCCGGTGGCGGTGTCGATGATGTCGACGCCGCCCGTCCGGGGGCTGGCGTAGTGGCCGACGTAGGCGCGGGAGCCGTCCGGGGAGAAGGCCACCGGTCCGGGCAGCCGGCCGACCGTGATCGTCGAGGCGATCGTGCCGGAGGCGGTGTCGAGCACGGACACCGTGCCGCTGCCGTTGTTGACGACGTAGGCCTGGGAGCCGTCGGGGGAGACCGCCACCGACTGCGGGTAGCTGCCGACCGGGATGGTGGCGACGGGGGAGGCGGTCGCCGGGTCGTAGGCGGTGACCGAGTTGGCGCGCGAGTTGGCGAGGTAGACCAGGCGGTGCGCCGCCGTCCCGGTGTCCGCGTGCGCCGGCGACACGGGCAGCAGGGTGCCGAGGGCGCCGAGCGCGCCGGCTGCCGCGAGGGCCGTCGCACGCTGCCGCAACCGTCGCAGCCGGCCCGGTGACCAGGCCCGTCCGCTGGGGACCACTGTCATGGTGACTCCGCCTCTCTGCTCGGCGCACCGTCCGGGGATCGTCCCGTCGGACGCCGGTGGGGTTGTGGGGGTGTGGAGGTGCAGGGGGGAGCCCGGAAGCAGCCTGGCCGACGGGAGCGCGATGCAACAAGGGCGCGCGGCGGCGGTGCCGGGTCATGCGCCCGGCGCACAACGGTGGTGCGGGCCCGCTCGGGTCGGTTGCGGCAGGCCGGAGTCGGTGGGCGGGCGGTCGGGGCCGGAGGCGGACTCGATCGGGGGCGCACGGGTCTGGCGTTTTGGTTGACTGTACGCAATCATGGATGGTCCGCGGCGGGCCTGCCGGACGTCGGCCGTTCGCGGCGGTTGCCGTTTTCGCCGTCTGGGCAATTCCTGTGAATCGCCTGTGGATTACCCGGATCCAGGTTTGTCGTGCCGGGCCTTGGGCGGTGTGTTGCGGTGGGGGAGAAGTCCCGTGCGACCTTATGCTCCGTATGCGAATTCCATGGGTCGGGCAGCGGTGTGAACTGGGGGGTTCGCGAGGGGAATCGCCCGGAGGCGGTTGCCCGGCGGACATGCAAGCGTTTGCAGAAATTCGCTGAAAAGCCGCGCGCGGTCATTGACTTGACCATCCGTCAGCTCATACGGTCTGGCCCTGTCGTACTGGGCGGTAGCGGCCGGGCCGCCGGCCCCGGCGGGCGCGGGATCGCCGCCGAATCGGCAGTGGCGCACCGAAATGTCAATTGTTCGCCGAGGGCTGCCTGTTGCGTGCCCGGGGCGGTCGCGGAGAACGGAAGGGGAGCGGGGTGGCCATGGCAGCGGAAGCGGGAACCGGCGCCAGATTCACCGTGCTCGGCCTGCTGGCGATCGCCGACCGCCGGGAGACCGCCGTGCTCCAACCCTCCAAGCCCGCCTCGCTGTTGGCGGCCCTGCTGACCAGGCCGAACGCGGTCGTGCCGGTGGAGTCGCTGCAACGGGCGATCTGGGGCGAGGAGATCCCGGCGACCGCCAAGGCGGCCCTGCACTCCTGTGTGCTGCGGCTGCGCCGGCTGTTCGCCAAGTACGGCGTCTCCGGCGGCGCCATCGAGGCGCTGCCCGGCGGCTACCGGATGGCCGTCGACGCCCGCACCCTGGACCTGCTGGAGTTCCGCGAGCTGCTCGCCCGGGCCGACCGGGCGGCCGAGCCCGCCGCCGAACTCGCCCTGCTGCGCAGCGGGTTGGCGCTCTGGCAGCCGCCGGTACTGGGCAACGTGCACTCCGACGTGCTGCACCGCGAGGAGGTGCCGCGACTGTCCGAGGAGTGGCTGCGCACCGTCGAGCGCGTCTACGACATCGAGCTCGCGCTCGGACGATGTCGCCAAGTGCTGCCCGAGCTCTGGCCGTTGGCCCGCTCGCACCCCGCCCACGAACGGTTCTGGGAGCAGCTGATCGAGGCGCTGCACCGCACCGGCCGGCGCGCCGACGCGCTCGCCGAGTACCGGCGGGTCCGTGACCACCTGGGCGAGGAACTCGGCGTCGAACCCGGGCCGGCCCTGCGCAGCCTCGAACTCGCCGTCCTGCGCGGCGAATCGCTCGCCGGACAGCACCCGCCGGCCGTCCGCCGGGCCGTCCCGGTCGGGCCGCGCGCCGCCCTCGCCGTCCGCGAACCGGCCCGCGAGGCCGTCGAGTTGACCGGCTCCGCGAGCGGCGAGGTGGTGCTGGCCGGCCTGGTGCGGGCCGGGCTGCTCGCCGAAGGCCCCCGCGGCCACTACCACGTGCACGAGTTGCTGCGCGCCTTCACCCGTGCCGCGGCGGGCAGTTGGGCCCGCGCCCCGGGGGAGCGGGACGCGGAGCCACCCGCGTCCTGCGCCTGACCGCTTCCGTCCGTGCGGCGCCGAGCCGCTCCGTTCGCGTACCACCGAGGTGTGAGGGACATGCCCACGTTCGAGGAGATCGCCGACAGCCGGCCACGGATCCGGCGCGACGTGCTGTACACCCAGACCCCCGAGGGGGTGCTGTTCCACAACGCCCACGGCGGCTTCGGCGTCACCGCCAAGGACGCCTACCGCTTCGCCTCGCTGATCGTCCCCCACCTCGACGGCCGGCACACCGTCGCCGAGATCAGCCAGGGCTTCGGCGAGCACCACCGCAGCATGTTCACCGAACTGGTCCGCACCCTCTACACCCGGGGCTTCGCCCGCGACGCCGGCCCCGCACCCGAGGGCCCCTCGCCGCTGACCCCCGAGGTCACCGCCCGGTTCGGCCCGCAGATCGAGTACATCGACCACTACGTCGGCGACGCCGAGGAGCGCTTCCACCGCTTCCGCGGGACCGCGGTGGCCGTCCTCGGCGACGACGAACTCGCGCGCTGGGCCGTGCTCAGCCTGATCCGCAACGGCTGCGCCACCGTCGGCGTGCACCCCGCGCTGACCGAACACCCGGGCTGGGCCGAGATCGAGACCGAGACCGCCGCGCTGGCCAAGGCCGGCTGCCCCGTCACCGTCCGCGCGCTCGGCTCCGCCGAAACCGACCACACCTGGGCCGAACTCGACGGCCACGCACTGGTGTTGACGACCGGCCCCGACGGAATCCGGCGGACCGCCCGGCTGCTGGAGGCCGGAATACCCGACGGCCGCACCCTGCTGCCCGCCTGGACGATCGGCCCCGACGCGGTGATCGGCCCGCTGATGACCGCCGACCGCACCGGCTGCTGGATGTGCGCCGCGCTGCGCCTGGGCACCGCCGCCCCCGCGGGCGCCGCCGCCGACCTGTGGGCGGCACTCGCCCCGCAGGCCCCCCGCACCACCGGCGGCGCGCAGCCGCACGGACCGCTCGCCGCGATGCTCGGCAACCTGCTCGGCTACGAGGTCTTCCGGCTCACCACCGGCGCCCTCCCCGCCGAGACCGACGGCCGCCTGCTGATCCAGGACCTCGACTCGCTCGACGTGGTCGGCGAACCCCTGCACCCCCATCCGCGCTGCGCCCGCTGCGCCACCCACCCCGACAGCGACGTCAGCGGCATCGACCTCGCCGGGGCCGGGCGGGAGGAGGACCTCTCCGCCGAGGAGGGCGCCTCCGAGGCCGCGCTCGCCGAACTCGACGCCCGCGCCGTGCTGGTGGGCCCGCACGCCGGGGTGTTCGCCGGATACGCGGACGACGACTGGCGGCAGACCCCGCTGAAGGCCGGCACCGTCACCCTGCACCTCGCCCCCGGCGTCCGCCGCACCGTCTCGGCCGGCGACGTCCACCACGTCGCGGGCGCCCGACTGCGCGCCCTGTACCGCGCCGCCGAGGTCTACGTCGAGCACGCGGTGCCACCCGTCACGGCCGAGGACAGCGCCGAACTCCCCAGGGTTCGGCCGGAGTTGCTGAGCACCGCCAGCGGCGTCCCGGCCGGCACGGTGCGCCACTGGAGCCCGGCCGCCTCGCTGCTGACCGGCGGGCGGATGCTCGTCCCGGTGGCCGCGCTGCGCACCTTCGGGCCGCACAACCGCGAGCGCGCCTTCGAGGCCACCTCCGCCGGGACGGGCGCCGGCGGCACCCTGGCCGAGGCGGTGGCGCGCGGCCTGCGCACCGCCCTCGGGTACGACGCGCTGCGCCGCGCCCTGCGCGGCCGACTCGCGCCGTCGGCCCTGCCGCCGGAGGTGCTCCGGCAGGACGCGCAGCTCACCTTCCTGGGCCGCTCGGCGGACAACCACGGCCTGGAGCTGGAGCTGCTGCGCCTGGGCGGCGACGGCGACCCGCTGCCGGTGGTGCTGGCCCGCGCCGCCGACCCGGCCGCCGGCGGCCACCGCTGGGCGCTCGGCAGCGGGCTCGGCCTGCGGGACGCCGTGCTGGAGGCCGTCCGCGACCTGCTGGCCGCCGTGCAGCTCGACCGCGACCCGGCGGGCCCGGGACCGGGCGGCACCGACGGCGGCGACCCGCTGATCGGCGAGCTGGACCCGGCCGTGCTGTCCGCCGCCACAACGGCCGAGGCCGTGCTCGGCGACCCGCTGAGCTGGCCGCAGGTGCTGGAGCGGCTCCGGGCGGCCGGTCGCGACGTGCTGCTCGCCGCGTGCGGCCCGGCCGACCTGCGGGCCGGTCGGATCGAGGTGGTCAAGGTGCTGCTCACGGACGGGACTTCGGATGACTGAGGACGTCCTGGAGCGTCCGCTCGAAACCGGCGGGGCCGTGCGGGTGGCGCACGCCGGGCCGTGGGGCGACCTCTTCGCCGACTTGGCCCGAGAACTGACGGAGCGTCAGGTCAGCGGTGTGGAGCTGGCGTTGCTCGGCTCCCGGGACGAGCTGACGGCGGGGGAGCCGGAGCGGCGCGGCGCATGGCCGGTGCCCGTGCACCTGTACGGCCACCACGCCACGGTCGGCCCGGACCACCCGGCGGCGGGCGGGCAGGTGGCGGGCGGCCCGGCGGCGCTCGGTCTGGACCGCTGGCCGCGGCTGGCGATGCGCCGTACGCTCTGACCGACCCGGCGGTCGACCCGGCTTCCGGTGGTTTTGGGAC
>NZ_JBSGDD010000163.1:0-7407 GCF_053602195.1 Kitasatospora sp. NPDC004531
GTGCGCACCGCGCCGTCCTCGCCGGTCAGCGTGACCGTCACGCCGGCCAGGCCCGGGTTCAGCGCCGGGCTGTACGTCCCGCTCTCGTCCACGGCGCGGACCACCCGCACCGTCACCGAGCCGTCGGCGGTGGCGGCGGGCGCGGACACCGCCGGGCCCGTGGCGATTCCGGCCGCGAGTAACGCCGCCAGCGCGGCGGAACGCCGGTATCCGTTCTTCTTGAGTTGCACGTTCTCCCCTCCTCCTGTCGCGCCCCTCCCCCGGAAAGGCACACACGATGGGACGGAGGGTAGCGGGCCCGCGGGACCTTCGGAACACCGCCCTCCGTTTCCACCCGAACGAAGTAACGCGCCTGCTTGACAAAGTTCCTGATGGAGCATCAGCCAGGCGGTGTTCGACGTCGCGCACACATCGCGGCAACGAACACGCGTCCGACCGTTGACATCGCGGCGCGCCGATTGGAAACTTTCCTAACAGTTGCCCGCGTCGGTGTCGCCGGATGGAGGATGATCGGGCCCGTGACCACGCAGAAGAGTCCCCGTCCCCCGCTGGCCGGCACGCCCAGCCTGCTCCGGGCGATAAACGATCGCGCCGCGCTGGAGCTGCTGCTCGCCAACGGCCCATTGTCCCGCACCCAGATCGGCAGCCTGACCGGCCTGTCGAAGCCGACCGCGTCCCAGCTGCTGGCCCGGCTGGAGGCCGCGGGGCTGGTGGTGCCGGTGGGGACGACGGCGGGCGGGCCGGGGCCCAACGCGCAGCTGTACCAGGTGAATCCGTCGGCGGGGTACGTCGCGGGGCTGGACGTGACCAGTACCGCGGTGCGGGTCGCGGTGGCCGACATCACCGGGGTGACGCTGGCCGAGCACCAGGTGTCCTGCAAGGCCCGGCCGGCGGCGGAGACGGTGGAACGGGTCGCGGAGGCGGTCGCCGAAACGGTACGCCAGGCGCAGCTGTCGCCGGGGGCGCTGCGCGAGGCGGTGATAGGGATCGGCGGCGCGCCCGACCCGGTGACCGGCAAGCTGCGCTACGCCTCGCACCTGCCGGGCTGGCACTCGCCGCGCCTGGTCGAGGAGTTGACGGCGGCGATCGGCGCGCCGGTGACGATCGAGAACGACGTGAACCTGGCCGCGGTGGCGGAGCAGTCCGTGGGGGCGGCGGCCGGGTGCGAGGACTTCGTGCTGCTGTGGGCCGAGGAGGGCATCGGCGCGGCGATCGTGCTGGCGGGCCGGCTGCACCGCGGCTTCACCGGCGGCGCGGGCGAGGTCGGCTACATGCCGGTGCCGGGCGCGCCGGTGTCGGTGAGCGCCCGCCGCAAGCACACCGGCGGGTTCCAGGACCTGGCCGGCGAACCGGCGGTGCTGGCGCTGGCCCGGGCGCACGGCCTGCGCGGCGCCGACGCGCCGCAGGCGGTGGCCGCGGCGCTGGACGCCCCCGGCGGCGAGGCGTTCCTGGCGGAGCTGGCCGAGCGGCTGGCGGTCGGCCTGGCGGTGATCGCCTCGGTGGTCGACCCGGAGCTGGTGGTGCTCTCCGGCGGGACGACCACCGCGGGCGGCGAGCGCCTGCGGGAGCTGGTCCAGCAGGCGCTGGGCCGGATGTCGCTGCCCCGGCCGGAGGTCCGGCTGTCCGCCCTTCCGGGCTCCCCCGTTCTCGCCGGTGCGCTGCAGCGCGCGCTGGCGACCGCCCGGGACGCCCTGTTCAGCACCCGCTGAGCGGCGTCCGGGCCCACCCGCACCATCCCCACTCCCCTCACCACTCGCCCGGGCGCCGGGGCCGACCGCCCTGCCGCCCGCACCCTCCTCAGGAGTGCCATCCCGTGGACACCACCCGCAGCTCCTCGCGCGGCCCGCGCCTGCGCCGCCCGTCGGCGGCGCTCGCCGCCGCGCTCTGCACGGCCTTCCTGGCCTCCGCCTGCACCGGCACCAACTCCGTCGGCGCGGAGGACGGTTCGGCGTCCGGGCAGGAGGTGACGATCACCTTCTGGCACGGCTGGAACCAGGACCGCGAGGTGAAGGCGATCAACGACAACGTCGCCGCCTTCGAGAAACTGCACCCGAACATCCACGTCGAGGTGCGCGGCAGCATCGCGGACGAGAAGAGCGAGCAGGCGCTGCGGGCCGGCGGGCCGGACGCGCCGGACGTGGTGTCCTCGTTCAGCACCGACAACGTCGGCAAGTTCTGCTCCTCGCACGTCTGGGCGGACCTGACGCCGATGCTGAAGAAGGACGGCATCGACCCGGCGAAGACCTTCCCGGCGGCGATGCTCCAGTACAGCCAGTACCAGGGCAACCAGTGCGCGCTGCCGCTGCTCGGCGACGCCTACGGCCTGTACTGGAACAAGACCGCGTTCGAGCGGGCCGGGATCAGCGGGCCGCCGAAGACGTTCAGCGAACTCGCCGACGCCGCCGCCCGGTTGACCATCCCGGACGGCGACTCCTACCGGCAGCTCGGCTTCCTGCCGAACTACCACGGCTACGAGACGCCGATCGCGCACTGGCTCGGCCAGTACGGCTCCACGTACTTCGGGCCGGACGGCAGGTCGAACGTGGCCACCGACCCGACCGTGACGGCCATGCTGACCTGGCAGAAGCAACTCGTCGACCGGCTCGGCGGGTTCGAGAAGCTGGAGAAGTTCCGCACCGGCTTCGGCGACGAGTACAGCGCGAAGAATCCGTTCACCACCGGGCAGGTCGCGATGAGCATGGACGGCGAGTGGCGCACCGCCGCGCTCGCCGAGGACAAGCCGTCCTTCGAGTGGGCGACCGCGCCGTTCCCGGTGCCGGACGAGCTGGCCTCCACCTACGGGCGCGGCTACCAGACCGGCACCATCATCGGCGTCGCCAACGGCTCCAAGAAGCGCACCGCGGCCTGGGAGTTCGTCAAGTACCTGACCACCGACACCGACGCGGTGGTGTCCTTCGCCAACGCCATCCACAACGTGCCCAGCACGCTGGCCGCGCTGGACTCGCCGAAGCTGGACGCCGACCCGAACTTCCGGACCTTCCTGGACATCGCCCGCAACCCGCACTCCTCGACCACCCCGGCGAGCATCAACGGCGGCGCCTACCAGATCTCGCTGCAGAACCTCAGCTTCGAGGTCGAGTCCGGCCAACGGACCGACCTGAGGGCGGGCCTGGCCGCCACCGCCAAGGAGATCGACGACGCCGTCGCCCAGGCGACGAAGTGACGGCCGCGGTGCGCCCCGCCGTCGCGCCGGCGCTGCGGGCCAAGCGCCGCCGGGAGCGGGTCAGGACGCTGGCGTTCCTGTCCCCGTGGCTGGTCGGGTTCGGGGTGTTCTTCCTGTACCCACTGGTCTCGACGGTCTACTTCTCGTTCATGAACTACGACGGGTTCGCCCCGCCGAGCTTCGCCGGCCTGCGGAACTGGGACTACGTCTTCACCAAGTACCCGTCGTTCTGGCGGGGCCTGGGCAACACCCTGTGGCTGGTCGCGGTGATGGTGACGCTGCGGGTGGTGTTCGGCCTCGGCGTCGGGATGCTGATCACCAAGGTGAAGTCCGGCGCCGGGTTCTTCCGCACCGCCTTCTACCTGCCGTACCTGGCGCCGCCGGTGGCCGCCACCATCACCTTCGCGTTCCTGCTGAACCCGGGCACCGGGCCGGTCAACCACCTGCTGGGCGAGCTGGGCCTGCCGCAGCCGGGCTGGTTCACCGACCCGTCCTGGTCGAAGCCGGCGCTGACGCTGCTCGCCCTGTGGGGCGTCGGCGACCTGATGGTGATCTTCATGGCGGCGCTGCTGGACGTCCCCCGGGAGCAGTACGAGGCGGCCGAGCTCGACGGGGCGGGCGCCTTCCAGCGGTTCCGGTACGTCACGCTGCCGAACATCTCGCCGATCGTGGTGTTCGCGGTGGTCACCGGCGTGATCCAGACCATGCAGTACTACACGCAGGCGATCGTCGCCGGGCGGGTCGCCTCCGGCGTGGTCGGCGGCTCCGGGCAGCAGTTCGAGCCCGGCTACCCGTCCGGCTCCACCTGGACACTGCCGCAGATGGTCTACAACCTCGGCTTCCAGCGCTTCGACTACGGCTCGGCCTGCGTGGTCGCGGTCATCCTGTTCGCCCTCTCGACGGCGTTCACCGCACTGCTGCTGCGCCGCCGCTCCGGCTTCCTGGCGGAGGACTGACTCCCATGACGCTCGCTTCCGCGCTCCCCCGCAAGGCCGCCTCCCCGGCCGCGACCGCCGCCGCCCGGGCCGCCCGCCGCCGGGCCGCCCTGCACTGGGTGGCCGTGCACGCGCTGGCGATCGCCGCCGCGCTGTTCTTCGTGCTGCCGTTCGTGTTCCTGTTCCTCACCTCGGTGATGACGGACCGGCAGGCGCTCACCTCCGACCTGTGGCCGACCAGCTGGCAGTGGTCGAACTTCGCGAAGGTCTGGGACACCCCCGGCTTCCTCACCTGGTGGCGCAACACCCTGCTGTACGCGGCGGCCGGCACCGCGCTGACCGTCGCCTCCAGCCTGCCGGTGGCGTACGCGCTCGCCAAGTTCCGCTTCCGGGGCCGCAACCTGGCCCTGATGGCGGTGATCTCGATGATGATGCTGCCGCCGCAGGTCACGGTCATCCCGATGTACCTGTTCTGGTCCAGGCAGCTGCACCTCACCGGCTCGCTGTGGCCGCTGATCGTCCCGATGGCGTTCGGCGACGCGTTCACGATCTTCCTGCTGCGGCAGTTCCTGCTGACCGTGCCGCGGGAGTACATCGAGGCCGCCCGGATCGACGGCTGCGGCGAACTGCGCACCCTGCTGCGGGTGGTGCTGCCGATGGCGAGACCCGCCGTCGCCGCCGTCGCGCTGTTCCAGTTCTTCTACTGCTGGAACGACTACTTCGGCCCGCAGATCTACGCCGGCGAGAACCCCGGCGCCTGGACGCTGAGCTACGGCCTGGAGTCCTTCAAGGGCGCCCACCACACCAACTGGAACCTCACCATGGCGGCCACGCTGCTGGTGATGGCTCCGGTGATCGTTCTGTTCTTCTTCGCACAACGCGCCTTCGTCGAAGGCGTCACACTGACAGGGGTCAAGGGCTGATGTCCGCACTGAAGTTGGCAATCGTCGGCGGCGGTTCCACATACACGCCGGAGCTGATCGACGGGTTCGCGCGGCTGCGCGACACCCTGCCGATCGGCGAACTCGTGCTGATCGACCCGGCGGCGGACCGCCTGGAGCTGATCGCCGGCCTGGCCCGCCGGATATTCGCCAAGCAGGGCCACGACGCCGTCGTCACCACCACCGGCGACGTCACCGCCGGCGTGCAGGGCGCCGACGCCGTGCTGCTGCAGCTGCGGGTCGGCGGGCAGGCGGCCCGCAACCAGGACGAGACCTGGCCGCTGGAGTGCGGCTGCGTCGGCCAGGAGACCACCGGCGCGGGCGGCCTGGCCAAGGCGCTGCGCACCGTCCCCGTGGTGCTGGACATCGCCGAACAGGTCCGCCGCACCAACCCGGACGCCTGGATCGTCGACTTCACCAACCCGGTCGGCATCGTCACCCGCGCCCTGCAGACCGCCGGGCACAAGGCCGTCGGCCTGTGCAACGTGGCGATCGGCTTCCAGCGCAAGTTCGCCGCGCACCTCGGCGTCGACCCGGAGCTGATCCGCCTCGACCACGTCGGCCTCAACCACCTCACCTGGGAGCGCGGCGTCACCCTGCTCGACGCCCCGGACGCCGCCGGCGGCCGCGAGGTGCTGCCGCAGTTGCTCGCCGAGCACGGCGCGGCCATCGCCGCCGACCTGCACCTGCCGGAGCCGGTGGTCCGGCGGCTCGGCGTCGTCCCCTCCTACTACCTGCGCTACTTCTACCAGCACGACGTGGTGGTGGAGGAGCTCAAGGTCAAGGGCTCGCGGGCGGCCGAGGTCGCCGCCATCGAGCGGCAGCTGCTGGAGATGTACGCCGACCCGACCCTCGACACCAAGCCGGAGCTGCTCGGCAAGCGCGGCGGCGCGTTCTACTCGGAGGCCGCCGTCCAGCTGATCGCCTCGCTGCTCGGCACCGACGGCCGCACCACCGTGCAGGTGGTCAACACCCGCAACGACGGGGTGCTGCCGTTCCTGCCCGACGACGCGGTGATCGAGGTGCCCGCCGAGGTCGACGCCGCCGGCGTCCGCCCGCTGCCGCAGCGCCCCGTCGAGCCGCTGTACTCCGGCCTGATCGCCCATGTCACCGCGTACGAGCACCTGGCGCTGGACGCGGCGCTGCGCGGCGGCCGCGACCGGGTCTTCGACGCGCTGCTCGCCCACCCGCTGGTCGGCCAGCTGGAGCTCGCCGAGCAGCTCACCGACCGGCTGCTCGCGCACAACCGCGACCACCTGGGCTGGGCGTGACCCCGGCATGAGAACCGTCCGCACCACGCACCGCCACGGGGGGACCGGCCGATGAGCCACGCCGTACACCTGCCCGGCGTCCTCGCCATAGACGCCGGCAACAGCAAGACCGACCTGGCCCTGGTCGGCGCCGACGGGCGGGTCCTCGGCACCGCCCGGGGCGGCGGCTTCCAGCCGCAGCTCACCGGCGCCGAGGCCGCCATCGCCGCGCTCGCCCCGCTGGTCGACGACCTCGCCCGCCAGGTCGGCGTCCACCTGCGGCCCGGCGGGGCGCCGTTGACCGACCACGTCAGCGCCTGCCTGGCCAACGCCGACCTGCCGATCGAGGAGCAGCGGCTGCACGACGCGATCGCCGCGCACGGCTGGACGACGTCCGTGCACGTCGCCAACGACACCTTCGGCCTGCTGCGGGCCGGCACCGACGGGCCGCTCGGCGTCGCCGTGGTGTGCGGCGCCGGCATCAACTGCGTCGGCCTGCGGCCCGACGGGCGCACCGCCCGCTGGCCCGCGCTCGGGAAGCTCACCGGCGACTGGGGCGGCGGCGGCGGGCTCGCCTCGGCCGCGATGTGGCACGCCGCCCGCGCCGAGGACGGGCGCGGCGGGCCCACCCTGCTGTCGCCCCTGATCGGCGCCCACTTCGGCCTGGCCGGGGCCAACGCCGTCGCCGAGGCCATGCACCTCGGGCAGCTCGACCCGGCCCGGCTGCACGAGGTCTCCCAGGTGCTGTTCGAGGCCGCCGAGAACGGCGACGCGATCGCGCTGTCGCTGGTCGACCGGCAGGCCGACGAGGTGTGCCGGCTGGCGACCGTCGCGCTCACCCGCCTCGACCTGCTCGACCGGCCCGCCCCGGTGGTCCTCGGCGGCGGCGTGCTGGCCTCCCGGCACCCGCTGCTGATCGACAACCTGACGGCCCGGCTGGCGGCCGCCGCCCCGCTCGCCGAGCCGCGCATCGTGGTCGCCCCGCCGGTCCTCGGCGCGGCGCTGCTCGGCCTCGACCACCTCGGCGCGGACGGCGACGCCCACCGCCGGCTGCGCGCCGCCTACCCGTCCGCGCACCCGGTGGCGGTCTGACGGAC
>NZ_JBSGDD010000164.1:0-7067 GCF_053602195.1 Kitasatospora sp. NPDC004531
GGGGGGCCGCCCCGCGCGGCGGGGGGGGGGGGGGGGCCGCACGGCGCCGGGGTCAGGCCGCCTGGGCGAAGGAGGCGGCGAGACGGGGGATGTAGTCGGCGAAGGCGGGCGCCCAGCAGCCGTAGTTGTGGCCGCCGTCGCAGCCCGGCGACAGCGCGGAGCCGTTGCCGTAGTTCACCAGGCGGCTCGCGACGCCGAGTTGGGCGAGGCGGTTCTTGACGGTGGCGGAGGCCAGGGCCGTGAAGTGGTCGATCGGGCCCTGGTCGCCGGTGTAGAGGGCGATGTCGGTCTCGGCGAGCCGGGCCAGGTTGCCGAGCGCGGCCGGGTTCACCTCGTTCCAGACGTGGTCCGCGCCGAAGATCGGGTAGGGCGAGCCGAAGATCGCGTCGCTGTCGACGACCGGCCCGTAGCCGGTGCACTGCCCGGTGCCGGCGGGGGTGGAGGTGCTGACCGCGCACCACGCGCCGGTCAGGTTGAGCTCGGTGGCCAGCACCGCGCCGCGGATCTCCGCCATCCCGAAGTCGATGCCGCCGGAGAGCGCGGCGACGTGCCCGAACAGGTCCGGGCGGGCCTCGGCGTAGTGCAGTGCGCCGTAGCCGCCCATCGACAGGCCGACGACCGCGCGCTGGGACCGGTCGGTGAGGGTCCGCAGGTTGGCGTCGACGAACGGGACCACCTGCTCGGTGTGGAACGTCTGCCAGTCGGCCGCGCCGACCGGCGTCCGCTGCATCACCCAGTTCGCGTACCAGCTCTTCAGCCCGCCGTCCGGCACGACGGTGATCATGCTGTCCGCGTGCAGGGCCGGTGCGGCCGAGGCGTCGTCCACGGTGCCGCCGGCCCCGTGCAGGAAGTACGTGACGGGCCAGCGCCGGTCCGGCTCCGCGGCGTAGTCGCGGGGCAGCAGGATGCGGATGCGGTGGGTGCCGGCGAGCCGGGCGGTGGTGACGGTGACGGTGAAGTCGGTGGCGGAGCGCACCTCCGGCCGGCCGACCTGGGTGAGGCCGAAGCCGTCGGTGAGGACGGGCGGTGCGTCCTGGGCGTGGGCGGGTGCCGCGCCGAGCAGCGCGGCCAGGGCGGCGGCCGCGGTGGCGGCGGCCGCGACCTTGGCCCGGCGGTACCACGCGGTCGGGAAGAAGCTCATGGGCGTTGTCCTCCGTGGTCGGGTCGGTGGCGGTCGGGTCAGAGCGCGCAGTAGGCGTCGGCGGTGGCCTTCATGGTGTCCTGCTGGCCCTTGGTCGAAGTGAGCAGGTGGTACTCGTTGTTGGCGCGGACGACCTGCTTGCTGCCGTCGTCGTTCGCGTACCAGTCGCTGAAGTAGCCGAGGACGGCCCCGTTGTGGCCCCAGACCCACTGCCCGCAGGGCAGTTGCTGGTGGATGAGGCCCAGCCCGTAGGCCACCTTCCCGTCCGTGCCGACCGGGACGGTGGTGGTGAGTTCGGCCTGCTGCGCGGGCGGCAGCAGCCGGCCGGACATCAGGGCCCGGCCGAACGCGGCCAGGTCGTCCAGGGTCGACACGATCGCCCCGGCCGGCCCGAAGGCCTGCACGTTGGACGTGGTGGCGTCGAGGATGACGATCCCGACCACCGGGTACTCGTAGCCGCGCAGGTAGTTGCCGTGCAGGGTGGGGTCGGTGGTGGGGAAGGTGGTGTTCCGCAGGCCCAGCGGTTCGATGATCCGGTGCTGGATCTCGGTGGCGGCGTCGTTGCCGGTCACGGCCTTGATCACCATTCCGGCCAGCACGTAGTTGGTGTTGGCGTAGCTCCACTGCCGCCCCGGTTCGGCGGTCGGCGCGTGCTGGGCGAGCGCGAGGTCGACCAGGGCCTGCGGCGCCCAGGCGCGGGTGGGCTGGGTGTTGAGCGCGTAGGCGAGCGAGAAGCCGCTGTCCTTGGCGTAGTCGGGCAGGCCCGAGGTGTGGTTGAGCAGCTGCCGCAGCGTGATGCGGCTGCCGTCGTAGCCGTTCGCGGCGACCGCGCCGGGCAGCCGGGAGGCGACGGTGTCGTCCAGCGACAGCCGCCCCTCGGCCTCCAGTTGGAGCAGGACGGTGGCGGTGAACGCCTTGGTGTTGCTGCCGATCCGGAACTGGGCGGCGGGATCGGCGGGCGCCTTGGTGGACAGGTCGCCGACGCCGGCGTGCACGTACTGGACGGTGTCGCCCTGGCGGACCAGGCCGATCACGCCCGGGTAGCCGTCGGCGACACCTTGCAGCGCGCCCGCCTGGAGGAGCGCGGCGGCGGTCGGGGTGCCGGCGTGGGCGGTGCCGGTGGCGGTCACGGCGGCGAGCAGCAGCGCGGCGCCTGCGGCGGCGAGGCGGAAGGGCTTCATCGGACTCCTCGGACGGCGGACGGATCCGGCGGACCCGCGGCGCCCCGGCCACCGGGGCCGGGTCCGGCGCCGCATCGGCCGGGTGCCCTCCGATGCTCGCGCTCCGCCCGCCGCCGCGGACAGGCCAGCCCACCGGCCATACCTGACCGCCCGTCGGGCCCGCAGGTGGTAGGCGGTGCCGTGGATCGGCCGGGACGGCCGGGCCGGGCCGGTCACGGCGGGTCGGCCCCTCGGGTCGGCGGCGCCGGCGGGAGGGCGGCGGGCACGTAGTGGGCGTCGGCCCGGCGGAAGGCGCGGCCGAGGTGGTGCTGCAACCGCACGTGGCGGAACTGGTAGACCGCGCCGGTCCGCCGCAGCACGCCGCGCCGGTAGGCGTCGTCGAGGAAGGCGGCCGGCCGCCAGGGGAGCCGGCCGGTCAGGGGCAGCCAGATCCGGGCCAGGACCAGCCACTGGCCCCAGGCGGTGAAGGCCAGCAGGAAGGCCGCGGTCCCCCCGATCCCCCCGACCGCGCCGATCACCAGGCCGTCCGTCAGCTCCCAGCTGAGCGGACCGAGCAGCCCCTGGAGCGCCCCGGCCACCAGCCGCCCGCCGAAGGCGATCGCGAGGGCGAGCGCCGGGGCCAGCACCAGGAACAGCCGGGCCGCGGTCGCCCGGTTCGAGGCCAGCAGGTCGGCGGGGGTGGCCGCCGAGGCGGTGTCCACCGGGGCCTCCAGCGCGGCGGTCAGCCCGAAGACCAGCCCGGCGGCCGTGCCGAAGATCAACCCGAGGCAGAGCATGTCGATCAGGGTGCCCACCAGCAGCTGGTGACGGGACGGCTCGGCGTCCGTGTACAGCGCCCGCTCCAGGGCGGTCGCGCACGCGTACCCGACGCCCACCAGGGATCCGCCGAGCAGGCCGTGCAGGAACCGGACGGCGAAGGTCCGCACCGGCCGCCGCCCGAGGCCCTCCCGGCCGCCCGGCAGCCGCAGCCGCACCCGGCTCGGCTCGAACACCGCCTCGCCGCCGAGGGCGAGCAGCAGCGCGTACACCGCGCCGAACGCCAGCCCGGCGATCGGCCCCATCAGCGCGCCCTGGAGCAGGACCTCGGCCGCGCCCATCCCGGTGCCCAGGCCCACCAGCCAGTCGGGCACCGCGACGCACAGCGCGGTGGACGCCATGACGACGGCGGTGCGGGTCGAGCGCGGCAGCGAATCGCCCAGCCGCCACCAGGCCAGGTCCTGCCGCTCGTGGTCGAGCCCGTCCAGGTGGTGGGCGAGCCGGGCCAGCCACCGCCGGGCCTGCCCCGCCTCCCACGCCCGCGAGCGGGGCCGGCCGCCCGCGGCGTCCCGCTCGGGCACCCGCCGTCGGTAGACGGCGGGCACGAAACCCGCCAACAGGTGCTCCTCGACGGCCCGTTCGGACGGGAAGCGCTCCTCGTCGAGCAACTCGGCCGGGTCACGGTCGGCCGACCCGCTGTAGACGGCCCGGGCCAGGCCCACCATCAGCGGGGTGCCCAGCACCGCCGCCAGCCGGCCGGCCGCCGGGGTCCGCCCCGCCCCGACCTCCGTCAGCACGGCGTCCCACCGCGACCCGTCCCCGTCGCCGCCGGTGACCGCCCGGGCCGTCCGGGGGAGGTAGTGGACCAGGTCGTCCGGGGCGAGATCGGCCAGCTCCACGGCCGCCGCCCACAGCAGCGGCGCCCGGGCCTCCCGCACGGCGTCCGCGAACTCGGCGCGGCGACTGGTCACCACCAGCGGCAGCGAGGTGGCGTTCAGCACCCGCAGCGCCTCGCCCCGCAGCCCCTCCGCGATCTCGTCGAACCCGTCCAGCACCGGCAGCACCAGATCGGCGTCCACCAGCGCCGCCGCCAGCGTCGACCCGTACGGGCCCCGGCGGGCCAGGTGCGGGTGCTCCCGCAGCAGCCGGTCGACCAGCCAGTCCCGCAGCGCGGTGCGCGTCGGATCCCACGACCCCGCGCCGAGCACCACCGGCACCCGCCCCGCGACGGTCGACGCCCCCAGGCAGTCCAGCACGAACCGCACGGCCAGCACCGTCTTGCCCGAACCCGCCCGTCCCAGCACCACCAGCCGCCCGGACGGGATGCGCCGGTAGACCTCCAGCACGCTGCGCAGATCGCCGTCCAGGTCCATCCGGCGGGGCGGCTCGCCGGGCCCGAGCCGCTGGATGTTCTCCGGACGGTCCGTCAGGGCCGCGGGCGCCGGCCACCACCGCACCGGCAGCGGGAACGGGTCGTGGACCTGGCGCTGCGCCTCCTCCCGCTGCCAGCGGCGCCGCACCTCGGTCGCCAGCTCCCGCACCGCGCCCGCCAGGCCGGCCGGGACGGGGACCGGCGCGGGGGCGGGCGCCGGGTCGGGCGCGGACGGCTCGGGGGCCGGGGTCGGTCGCGGGGGCGGGGCTGCGGGCGGGGGCGACTGCGGTTCCGGCTGCGGGGCCGGGGCCGGTTCCGGCGGCGGGGGCGATTCGGTGCGGGGCGCGGAGAGCAGCCGGGCCAGCAGCCGCCGGTCCTCCTCGCCGATGTCGAGGGCGTCGGCCAGCAGGTGCACCGTGCCCAGCCGGTGGTCGGTGGAACCGCCGCGCTCCAGCCGCCGGATGGTCCGCACGCTCACGCCGGACCGCTCCGCCGCCTGCTCCTGCGTCAGCCCCGCCCGACCCCGCAGCCGGCGTAACAGCGCGCCGAGCTGATCTGCCACCGGACCGCCCCCTCTACTCGCCAGTACGGACCCGGGCGAGCCTACCGGGGGCGACCGGCCACGGATGGCCGGTCGCCCGACCTGTCCGTCGGCCGCCGACCGCGCCACGATCGCTGCCCCGAGGAGCGCGGAGCGAGGAATCGACGTGGCGGACCGCTACTGGTGCGACGAGTGCGGCTACCGCACGCCCCGGCTCGACCCCGGCGACGCCGAGCACCGGCTGCTGGAGCACTGCGCCGCCCATCACCCCGGGATCCCCCCTGGCGGCCAGGTCGAGACCGGCCGCGGCCTCGGCGGCTGTGCGTGCCTCGGCCTGACGGTGCTGCTCCTGCTGCTCGCGGCCCTGGCGGCGGCCTACCGCCACTGACGGACACCCGCCCGGTCGGCGGGCGGAGGTGGAGCGCCGCCGGTTCAGGCGTCCGCGGCGGGCGCGGGCGCCGACGGGGCCGGGTCGGGCAGGCGGGGGGCCGTCAGGCCGGCGGTCAGGAAGGCGACCACCGTGGACAGTTCGGGGAACGGCGAAACGGCCAGCGAGGCCGCGTCGGCGGCCAGCGGCCGGCCGTAGGTCTCCAGGAGGGAGGTGAAGGCGAGCCGCCAGCGGTCGGTGATCTCGTGGACGGCCAGCTCGGGCAGGGCCCGGCCGAGGACGACCTCGAACGGGGCGGTGCCCGCCCAGGGCGAGTTGTTCAGCGGCCGGTCGGCGGCCAGCACGGTCTGGGCGAGCAGGCGGCACAGCATCCGGCCGCGCTCGGTGCGCACCAGTTCGTCGAACGGTTCGGCGACGGCCGTGACCAGCGTCCGCACCTGGGCCGGGCCGGTGGCGGCGCTCCGGCGGGTGGCCGCCTCCAGCCGGTCCTGCCAGAGCGGCAGCAGCGCCTGTCCGAGGAGCGCCGTGACCAGGCCTTCCCGGGAGCCGAAGTGGTAGTGCACCGCACCGGGGTTGAGCCCGGCCTCCGCGTTGATCGCCCGCACCGAGACCTGTCCGACCCCGCGCTCCAGGAAGAGCCGCTCGGCGGCGGCCAGCAGGCGGGCGCGGGTGGAGGCGGGGTCCTGGTTCTGGGCTGTTCCGTCCGGCATGCCGCCATTGCACCACATCAGGTGGAGTTACCATTCAATCAGTGATTGAAAGTCGATTGGCGGGCGTTCGGACGAGCGCCGGACCAGTCCCGTGCGCCCCGTGCGCACAGTGATCGAGAGGTTCGCACCATGGGTACCTACGCTGTCACCGGCTCGGCTTCGGGCATGGGCGCCGCCAGCGCCGCCCTCCTCCGGGAGAACGGGCACACCGTCATCGGCGTCGACCTCCGCGACGCCGACATCACGGCCGACCTCGGTACCGCGGAGGGCCGCCGGTCCGCCGTCGAGGAGATCCTGGCCGCCTCCGGCGGCACGCTGGACGGCGTCGCGGCGGTGGCCGGCGTCGGTCCCGCGATGAAGGACGCCGGCGCGGTCGCCTCCATCAACTACTTCGGCCCGGTCGCCCTGCTGGAGGGGCTGCGCCCCGCCCTCGCCCGCTCCGCGGCCGGCCGCGCCGTGGTGATCGGCTCCAACTCCTCGACCACCGTCCCGATGATCGACGAGCACCTGGTCGACCTGCTGCTCGCCGGCGACGAGGCGGCCGCCCGCGAGCACGCCCGCGCGGCCCAGACGGCACTCCCCGCAGAGCTCGCGCAGACGGCGCCGAGCATCTCCGCCTACGCCAGCTCCAAGTTCGCGCTGGCCCGCTGGGTGCGCCGCACGGCCGTCACGCCGTCGTGGGCCCGCGAAGGCGTCCTGCTCAACGTCATCGCCCCGGGCGCGGTGATCACCCCGCTGATGCTCGGCTCCACCGGCGCGGGCGAGGAGCCGGACGCCGACGACTTCCCCACCCCGATGCCGCTGGGCGTCTTCGGCCGACCCGAGGACATCGCCTTCTGGGTCCACCAGTTCCTGCGGCCGGAGGCCCGCTTCGTCACCGGAGCCACCCTGTTCGTCGACGGCGGCACCGACGCCGCGATGCGCCCGGACGCCCAGCCCACCGCGCTGACCCTCTGAACGGCCGCGTGCCCGGCCCGC
>NZ_JBSGDD010000165.1:0-7026 GCF_053602195.1 Kitasatospora sp. NPDC004531
GGCCCCGCCGCGGCGGGGCCCCTTCGCGATGTCGCGGGTGCGGTCTACGGCTCGAACTTGTAGCCCAGGCCGCGGACGGTGACCAGGTAGCGCGGCGCGCCCGGGTCGGGCTCGATCTTCGCCCGCAGGCGCTTGACGTGGACGTCCAGGGTCTTGGTGTCGCCGACGTAGTCCGCGCCCCACACCCGGTCGATCAGCTGCATCCGGGTGAGCACCCGGCCGGCGTTGCGCAGCAGCATCTCCAGCAGGTCGAACTCCTTCAGCGGCAGGTCGACCTTGGCGCCGTCCACCGTCACCACGTGCCGGTCGACGTCCATCCGGACCGGGCCGGCCTCCAGCGCGCCGGGGGCGGCGGCGCCGTCGCCGTTCGCGTCCTCGCCGCGGCGGCGGAGCACCGCGCGGATCCGGGCGACCAGCTCGCGGGTGGAGTAGGGCTTGGTGACGTAGTCGTCGGCTCCTATCTCCAGCCCGACGACCTTGTCGATCTCGCTGTCCTTGGCGGTGACCATGATCACCGGAACGTTGGAGCGGACTCGCAGCTGGCGGCAGACCTCGGTGCCGGGCAGGCCGGGCAGCATCAGGTCGAGCAGGACGAGGTCGGCTCCGTTGCGCTCGAACTGCTCCAGCGCGTCGGGCCCGGTGGCGGCGATCGCCACCTCGAAGCCCTCCTTGCGGAGCATGTACGACAGGGCGTCGCTGAACGACTCCTCGTCCTCGACCACCAGTACACGGGTCACGATCGGGCCTCCGGGGCAGGGTGTGTGGGTGCTGCTGAGGATGCGCGGTCCTCGACCGGGGCCTGCCCGGCGGGGAGCCGCAGTGTGAAGGTGGAGCCCTGGCCCTCGACGCTCCACACCGACACGGTGCCGCGGTGCGAGGCGGCGACGTGCTTGACGATGGACAGGCCGAGGCCGGTGCCACCGGTGAGGCGGGAGCGGGCGGGGTCCACCCGGTAGAAGCGTTCGAAGATCCGCTCGCGGTCCTTCTCCGAGATGCCGATGCCCTGGTCGGTCACCGAGATCTCGATCAGTTCGCCGTCCGCCTCGCCCAGCGCGGCGGCGCTGGAGATCCGGCGGGTGGCGATCGCCACCCTGGTGCGCGGCGGGCTGTAGTTCACCGCGTTCTCCACCAGGTTGCCGAGTGCGGCGGCCAGTTGGCCGCGGTTGCCGACCAGGTACAGGCCGGTGGTGCCGCCCGCGGCGATGACGATCTGCTTGGCGGCGGCGGTCTGCCGGCAGCGGTCGATCGCCTCGGCGATCAGCTCGTCCACCGCGACCGGCTCCGGGTCGACCTTCAACTGGTCGTCCTGGACCCGGGAGAGGTCGATGATCTCCTGGACCAGGCTGGCCAGCCGGGTGGCCTCGACCTGCATCCGGCCGGCGAAGCGCTGCACCGCCTCCGGGTCGTCCGAGGCGTCGGCGACGGCCTCGGAGAGCAGCGAGAGGGCGCCGACCGGGGTCTTCAGCTCGTGCGAGACGTTGGCCACGAAGTCGCGGCGGATCGCCTCGATCCGGCGGCGCTCGGTGCGGTCCTCGACCAGCACCAGCACCAGCCGGGAGCCGAGCGGGGCGACCCGGACCGAGACCGCCAGCGGTTCGGCGACCCGGGCGGAGGCGCCGGGGCGGGTGAGTTCCAGTTCGATCTGCCGGATCTCGCCGTCCCGGCGGGTGGAGCGGGCCAGCGACAGCATCGGGTCCACGGCGACCCGGCCGCCGCGCACCAGGCCCATGGCGTAGGCGGCGGAGGAGGCCTTGACCACCTCGTCGCCGTCGCCGAGCACGATCGCGCAGGAGCGCAGCACCGAGAGCACGGTGTCCACGCCGGGCGGCAGGGCCGGCTCCTGGAGGGGCTCCGGCCCGGGGTTCCTGCTGCTGCTGCCGTTGTTCCCCCGGCCCTGCTCGCGCTCGCTCCAGCGGAAGGCGATGGAGGCGGTGAGGCCGACGCCGAGCCCGGCTATGGCGCAGGCAGCGGCGGCGGCCACATTCACGTCCATGCCTGCCAGCGTAAATGGTGCTCGGGCGGGCTCCGTAAGGGTGCGATCAAGGCATCGGCCGGGCGTTGCCGAGAATTCACCTTCACGATGCCGCCGATTCACCGCTGAGGCCGCAGGGGGTCGCCCGAACGAACCAGTGTGGGCGGTGCAAGCCCGTGTGGGCGGTGACGCGGCTACCATTCGCGCCACCAGCAGCGGCCGTCCGTCCGGTCGGCCCCGCACCGGGCCGCCCGGCGCGGGGCGTCCGGTCGGCACCGCCACCGACACCGGTACTGGAGGAGAAGAGCGCAATGCGCGACGCGTACCACGAGGAACTCGACTCGATCAGCGACGGCCTGGTCGAGATGGCCCGGCTGGTCGGCTCGGCGATGGGACGGGCCACCACCGCACTGCTGGACGCGGATCTGGAGCTGGCGGAGAGCGTGATCGCCGCCGACGAGAAGATCAACAACCTGCACCACGACCTGGAGAACCGGGCCATCGACCTGCTGGCCCGCCAGCAGCCGGTCGCCACCGACCTGCGGATCGTGGTCACCTCGCTGCGGATGAGCTCCGACCTGGAGCGCTGCGGCGACCTGGCCCGGCACGTCGCCAAGGTGGCCCGGCTGCGCTACCCGGAGACCGCCGTCCCGAACGACCTGCACGCGATCGTGCTGGAGATGGGGCAGCTCGCGCAGCGCCTGGTGGCCAAGGCCGGCCTGGTGATCGCCACCAAGGACGTGGACAAGGCGCTGGAGCTGGAGGCGGACGACGACGCGATCGACGCGCTGCACCGCGAGCTGTTCTCGCACCTGCTGGACGACCGCTGGCACCACGGCATCGAGACCGCGGTGGACGTCACCCTGGTCGGCCGCTACTACGAGCGCTTCGCGGACCACGCGGTCTCGGTCGCCAAGCGCGTGGTGTTCCTGGTCACCGGCGAGCACGTGGACGACTTCGTGGCCACGGCGGACTCGGCCGAGTAAACGTTTCCGCGGGGGCGCGCGCGGCGTGAACTCTCCACCTCCGCGCGCCCGTTGACGGCGCGTCGGGGCGGCGTTTCACTCGAAGGGACGGGCGTCCACCGGGCTGCCCGGCTCCGCCCGGACGAGGAGGGCTCCAGCGCGATGAAGACGACCGGCACCCCGACCACTCCCCCGCCGAGCCCGACGGCTCCGGCCGCCGCGAAGCTGCTGCCGATCCTCGCCGCCGGCTGCGGCTGCGGCCCGGGCTGCGGCTGCGGCTGCCAGTCCGGCGCGCCCTGCCAGTGCGGCGGCGCGACGGGCGGCTGCTGCGGCGGCCACTGACGGTACGGCGAGGGCCGGGCACCCTGCGGTGCCCGGCCCCTGTCGTGCGGTGCGCCCGGCCGCTCGGCACGGCCGGGTGCCCGGCACGCCCCGGTGCCCGGACGGTCAGAAGGTGACGTCCATGCACTGGTAGAACGCGTTGCCGGTGTCGGCGATGTCCCAGACCGCCAGGATCACCTGGTGGCCGGTCAGGCCGGAGGGCAGCGTCGCCGTGTGGCTGAGCGTGGCCGGGGGCTGCTTGCCGCCCATCGGCACGGTCAGGAACGGCGTCAGGTTGAGGTTCGCCCGGGTGATCTTGGTGGTGGCGTCGTAGCCCGGCTTGGTGATGAAGTACCGGAACGACGTGGTGGCGTGCCGCGCCTCGATGCTCCAGGTCAGCGTGAGCTGCTGCCCTGCGGTCACCTTGGTGGTCGGCCAGGCGCCGCTGCGCGGGTTGTCCAGCGGGGCCCAGCGGGCGTCGCCGCCGGCGCACAGCGCGCCGTCGGCGGGGCCCCGGGTCGGGAAGCCCTTCGGGCCCTCGACGCTCTGCGGCTCCCACTGGATGTCGCCGCAGTTCTTGACCACGCCCGCTCCGCACAGGCCGGCCCGGCTCGGCGGGGTGGTGATGAATCCGTGCGAGCTGGCGGGGATCGCCGTCGCCACGGTCGCCGCGGCGGCCGCGAAGCCGACCGCGAGGATGTTGCGCTTGCGCATGGTGCTCCTCCGTGGGGGTGGATGGAGTACATGCACGGGCACGCGCTGGGGCCGCGTGGGGGTGCGGCCGGCATTGGCATGCCCGCGCTGACATTGGCCACCACGCTAGAAGCCGGACCGGCCTCCGTCAATGGTCTGAACCATTCTTTGTGGTCTGAACCACTCGTCGCCGCCCGGCAGTTGACGCCCCGGCGCCCGGAGACGGAACAGCCCCCTGGGCCGGGGCGTCGTTGCGCCGGGCAGGGGGCTGCGGAGGACGGGAAGCGCTGCTACTTCTTCTTGCCCTGGTTCTTGACGGCCTCGATGGCGGCCGCGGCGGCCTCCGGGTCGAGGTAGCGGCCGCCCGGGGTGAGCGGCTTGAAGTCGGCGTCGAGCTCGTAGACGAGCGGGATGCCGGTGGGGATGTTGAGGCCGGCGATGGCCTCGTCGGAGATGCCGTCGAGGTGCTTGACCAGGGCGCGCAGGCTGTTGCCGTGAGCGGTCACCAGGACGGTCTTCCCGGCCGCGAGGTCCGGCACGATGGCGTCGTACCAGTAGGGGAGCATGCGCTCGACGACGTCCTTGAGGCACTCGGTGCGCGGGCGCAGCTCGGACGGGATCTCGCCGTAGCGCGGGTCGTCGGCCTGGGAGTACTCGGCGTCGTCGGCGAGGGCCGGCGGCGGGGTGTCGTAGGAGCGGCGCCAGAGCTGGAACTGCTCCTCGCCGAACTCGGCGAGGGTCTGGGCCTTGTCCTTGCCCTGCAGGGCGCCGTAGTGGCGCTCGTTCAGGCGCCAGCTGCGGCGGACCGGGATCCAGTGGCGGTCGGCCTTGTCGAGGGCGATCTGCGAGGTGCGGATGGCACGGCGCAGCAGCGAGGTGTGCAGCACGTCCGGCAGCAGGCCTTCGGCGAGCAGCAGTTCGCCGCCGCGGGCGGCCTCCTTCTCGCCCTTCTCGTTGAGGTCGACGTCGACCCATCCGGTGAAGAGGTTCTTCTGGTTCCACTGGCTCTCGCCGTGGCGGAGCAGGATCAAGCGGTAGGTCGTGTCAGCCATGGGGCCAGCTTAGTGGAGGGGGAAATTCGCTGGCCGGGCTGTCCACGTGCGCCGTAATGTGCGTTCAGCAATTTCGCTTCTTACTGTTTCCAGCTGTTCCGGGAGTGTCCGCATGCCCCTCGCCGCCCGCCTGGTGTCCGAAGTACGCAGGGCCGCGGGCGGGCTGCCGCGCGAGTTCTGGTGGTTGTGGACGTCCACCCTGGTCAATCGGCTGGGCGGATTCGTGGTCCCTTTCCTGGCGCTCTATCTGACGAAGAGCGAGGGCTATTCGGCGTCCTTCGCGGGCCTGGTGGCGGGCCTGTTCGGGGCGGGTTCGGCGGTTGCGTCGCTCGGGGCGGGGGTGCTGACCGACCGGCTGGGTCGGCGGCCCACGCTGCTGGCGGCGCAGGTGGCGACGGCGCTGTTCACGGCGGTGCTGGGCTTCACGGACGGGCCGGTGGCGATCGCGGTGGTGGCGTTCCTGGTGGGTCTGGCGAGCAACGCCTCCCGTCCGGCGGTCTCCGCGATGATCGCCGACCTGGTGCCGCCGGCCGACCGGGTGCGGGCGTACTCGCTGAACTACTGGGCGATCAACATCGGCTTCGGCGTCTCCGCCGGGCTGGCCGGCCTGATCGCGGCGCACGGCTACCTGACGCTGTTCGTGCTGGACGCGCTGACCACGCTGCTGTGCGCGGTGGTGGTGTTCGTGAAGGTCCCCGAGACGATGTCGCGGGCGGCGGCGGAGGCGGCCGCGGAGCCGTCGGCGCCCGAGGTCGGCCTGGGTGCGGTGTTCCGGGACCGCGCCTTCCTGGCGGTGGTGGCGGTGAACCTGCTGCTGGCGGTGGTCTACCAGCAGGGTTCCACCACGCTGGCGGTGGACATGACGGCGCACGGCGTCTCGACCGCCCAGTACGGCCTGCTGGTCAGCCTCAACGGGGTGCTGATCGTGCTGCTCCAGCTGCCGCTGACCAGGCTGATGGAGGGCCGCAGCCGCACCGCGCTGCTGATGGCCGGCGCGCTGCTGACCGGCTGGGGCTTCGGTCTGACGGCGGTGGCGGGCTCGTCCTTCGCGCTGTACGCGCTGACGGTGGTGATCTGGACGGTCGGCGAGATCGTGAGCACCCCGACCATGATGGCGCTGGTCGCCGAGCGCTCCCCGGCCGGGGCGCGGGGCCGCTACCAGGGCGTGTACTCGCTGTCCTGGGCGCTGGCGTCCTTCGTCGGGCCGCTGGGCGGCGGCCTGCTGCTGCAGTACGCGGGCAGTTGGGTGCTGTGGGGCGGCTGCGCCGCGGCGGGGACGCTGGCGGCGGTGGCGTTCGTCCGGATCGACCGCCCGCGTCCGGGGTCGGCGGAGGCGGCGGAGCAGGCCGCGGAGCCGGTGGCCGCCACGGTCTGAGCTGTCCGCGGCGGCCGTGGCGCGGGGCTCAGTCGGCGGCGGGCGGGTTCTCGCTCGCCAGGTGGGCGAAGGCGGTGAGGTTGCGGGTGGACTCGCCGCGCTTGGTGCGCCACTCCCATTCGCGGCGGATGGCGGTGGCGAAGCCGAGTTCCAGCAGGGTGTTGAACGGTTCGTCGGCGTTCTCCAGCACGGTGCCGAGCAGCCGGTCGACGGTCTCGGCGGTGAGCGCCTCCAGCGGCAGCCGCCCGACCAGGTAGACGTCGCCGAGCCGGTCGATCGCGTACGCCACGCCGTACAGGCGGGTGTTGCGTTCCAGCAGCCAGCGGTAGACGCCCTCGTGGTTCTCGTCGGGGCGGCGGATCACGAAGGCGTTCACCGACAGGGTGTGGTCGCCGACCCGCAGCGCGCAGGCGGTGGAGAGCTTGCGGGTGCCGGGCAGGGTGGCGACCAGTGTGTACGGGTCGGCGGCGGCGGGCTCCCAGGCCACACCGGCCTCGTCGAGCGCAGCGCGGAGCAGGGGGAGAGCGTCGTCCTTGGCGGTCCAGGGGCGGGTGCCGGCCGCGTGCTGGTGGGCGCGGACGATCGTGGAGTCGACCGAGATGTCCCAGTCGATGTCGTCGGCCGCGTCCGCTTCGGCCTGAACCTGCT
>NZ_JBSGDD010000166.1:0-7006 GCF_053602195.1 Kitasatospora sp. NPDC004531
CTCCCCGCCGAGGCCCGCCCGGCCGCCGCGCGGCGCGCCGACCGCCGCCGCCCGGCCGCCGCAGCGCCGGACCGGATGCCCGCCGCGCTGCCCGCGCTCGGGCTGCCCGTGCTCGGGGCGCTCGGCGACGAACTGCTCGGCGACGGCCTGGGCTGGCTGTACGCGGGCTGCGCGGTGCTCGGCGCGGGAATGGCCGCGCTGGTCGCCGGCCGGCGCGGCTGGTGGTGGATCATCACCGGCGCGCCCGTGGTCACCCTGGCGGTGGCCTGCGCCGTCGACTACCTGGCGCGCGGCGACCGCTACCGGGGCGCCGGACTCGCCACCGAGGGCCTGCGGCTGATCAGCGGCCAGTTCTGGGCGATGGTGGCCGCCCTCGCCGCCGCCCTGCTGGCCGTCGCCGTCCGCAACCGCCGCACCCGGAGGGCCCACCATGGCTGAGTCGCTCGGCGCCCGCCGTCCCCGCACCGCCCCGCTGGTGATCGCCGGCCGCACCGTCGCCTGCGGAGTCTCGCTCGCCGTGCTCGCCGTCAGCGGCTTCGCCTGGTACACCGTCAACGACCTGAACGGCGTCACCCGCTCGCACGCGCTGGACGAGGCGAAGAAGAACGCCCCCAAGCACCTCGACAAGTCCCTCAACATCCTGCTGATCGGCCTGGACAGCCGAAAGGACATGGACGGCAACGACCTTCCCAAGGAGTTCGTCCAGGACGAACTGCACGCCGGCTCCAGCGAGATCGGCGGCTACAACACCAACTCGCTGATCGTGCTGCACATCCCGCCCAGCGGCAAGGTGCAGGCGGTGTCGATCCCGCGCGACGACTGGGTGCAGACCTACGGCGCGGACGGCAAAATGCACAAGGTCAAGGAGGCCTACGGGTACGCCAAGGAGGCCGCCGAGCAGAAGCTCCGCGCCCAGGGCGTCAAGGGGGCGGACCTGGAGCACCGGAGCCGGGAGGCCGGGCGCTCCGCCACCATCCAGACCGTGCAGAAGCTGCTCGACATCCCGATCGACCACTTCGCCGAGGTCAACCTGCTCGGCTTCTACGACATCGCCAAGGCGCTCCAACCGATCACCGTCTGCCTGAACAAGCCCGTCAACGACCCGATCGTCTCCCGGGTCACCGACAGCAAGGGCAACGTGATCCGGCCCGGCGGCGGCACCGGCCTGCAACTGCCCGCCGGCGAGAGCCAGTTGAACGCCGCCCAGGCGCTGTCCTTCGTCCGCCAGCGGCACAACCTCACCAACGGCGACCTCGACCGCACCCACCGCCAGCAGGCCTTCATCGCCTCCGTCGAGTACAAGCTCAAGCAGCAGGGCGTGATCGACGACCTCGGCAAGCTGCAGGCGCTGCTCGACGTGGTCAAGAAGGACGTGGTGATAGACGACGACTGGCAGCTCCTCGACTTCGCCCAGCAGGCGCCCAACCTGACCGGCGGGAACGTCGAGTTCAACACCCTGCCGATCGTCAAGTTCGCCACCGTCGGCGGGCAGGAGGTCAACCAGGTCGACCCCGCCGAACTGCAGCGCATCGTCAAGCAGCTGTTCGGGCAGGCCCGCGACACCCCGCCCGCCCCGGCCGCCGGCACCGACGCCCCCGAGGCCGCGCCGCCCGCCAACGCCGCCGCGACCACCGTGGACGTGCTGAACGGCTCCCCGGTCACCGGTGCGGCCGGGGCGGAGTCCAAGGCGCTGGTCGCGCTCGGCTACCGGGCCGGACAGGCCGCCAACGCCGACACCCGCCCCAGGACGACCACCGTCAAGTACGGCGCCGGCGCCAAGGACGCCGCCGAGCAGATCGCCACCCGCTACGGCGCCACCGCCACCGCCGCGAGCGGCGTCCCAGCCGGGCACGTCCAGATCACCCTCGGCGCCGGGTACACCGCCCCCGGCACCGCTGCCGCCGAGCCGAGCCCCGCCCCGAGCCTCCAGATGCAGGGCCCTCCGGTCAAGGCCGGGGGAGTGCCCTGCGTCGACTGACCCCGGACGGCGGCAATCCGCCTGCCCTTCCCCGTACTTGACCAGCCGTCACCTGCGGCGGCAATCAATCGGACGGAAGAATTCCAGTTGGGGAGGGCCTTCACAAATGGCCGGTTCCGCCGCTGCCGGCGTCCGGTACCGGTCGGTAGCGTCGTGGCTCTCAACCGCCCAGGAGGGACGACGGCATGGCTTCCTCGCACCAACCCGCCAACTCCGCGCACCACGCGCTGGCCAAGGCGACCGACGCGTACGTCTTCGGGTACTCGCTGATCATCGAGGAGTTGACCCGCCGGCTGCAGACCAACACCGTCAAGCCCAACGCGACGCAGGCGCCGACCAACCAGCTGCTCCAGTACACCTCGCCCGCCACGCCGGCCACCACCGACGTGGTCCGGCCCAACGTCGACACCCTCTACACCCAGTGCTGGCTCGACCTGACGGCCGAGCCGATGGTGCTGGAGGTGCCGGTCATGGACGCCGGCCGCTACTGGATCATGGAGATCCTGGACGCCTGGTCGAACGTGGTCGGCGACCCCAGCTCCCTCGACCCGCAGGCCGGCTCCGGCACCGACCCGAACACCGGTGCCGAGGTCTACGCCTACGCGCTCACCGGCCCCGACTGGCAGGGTGAACTCCCGTCCGGCGTGCACCAGTTGGCGATGCCGACCAACGTGATCTGGCTGCTCGGCCGGATCGAGATCCACAACACCGGCACCGAGGAGATCGACACCGTCGTCGGCTACCAGAACCTGATGCGGCTGCTGCCGCTCACCGCCTGGCCCGACAACGGCAGCTACCTCCCCCCGGACGGCACCTACGACCCGAACCTCCCGGCCACGCCGCCGTCCACGCAGGTCAACAGCATGAGCGGCCCCGACTTCTTCCGTGAGCTCGCCGCCCTGCTCCCCAGCACCCCGCTCAACCCGCAGGACCCCCGGATGTCCGCGATCCTCGAAGAGCTCGGCCTCTACCCGCACGACCCCGCCAAGCTTCCCTCCGACAAGCACCTGGAGCAGGCGCGCGACCGCGGGCTCGCACTCATCAAGAACCACCAGGCCTCCGAACCGGTCAACGGCTGGACCTTCACCAAGACCGACGTCGGCTACTACGGCACCCACTACCTGCAGCGCGCCTACATCGCCGCCATCGGACTCGGCGCCAACCTCCCGCAGGACGCCCTCTACCCCAGCTACCGGGCCGCCGCGTCCGACGCCGACGGCAACCCGCTCAGCTACACCCTCACCTTCCCCGCCGGCCAGCTGCCGCCCGTCGACGCGTTCTGGTCGCTGACCGCCTACGACGCCGACAGCTTCCTCGTCGCGAACCCGGCCGACATCTACGCCGTCGGCCACTACGCCGCCCCCGTCGCCGACCCCGCCACCGGCGACACCGTCCTCCACCTGCAGGCCGCCCAGCCCGCCGACGAGCAGCTCGCGCAGACCAACTGGCTGCCCATCCCGACCAGCGGCAACTTCTCCGTCACGCTGCGGATGTACGCGCCGGTCACCGCGGACATCCCCGAGGACTGGCCGGCCGCGCTCGTCCAGACCGACGAACCCGCCTGACGCCCGCCCCCCGAAAACGGTCAGGCCCGCCCGGAACGTCTCCGGGCGGGCCTGACGGTGGCGGGGGCTACCAGGGCGTGGCGGCCTTCACCAGCAGCAGCAGCGCCACCGCCGCGTTCAGCGCGAACACCGCCGAAGCCGCCGTCCCCGCCGCCGCGACCATCGCCGCCAGACCCGCCGGACTGGCCGGCGGCGGCCACGACTCGCGCAGCGCCGGACTGAGCAGCGCCGTCACCCGGCGGGGAATCGGACCGGGGGCCGCGAACGCCGCGAACGAGGGCGCCGGCCCGGCGGAACGGGTGACCAGCGCCGCCCGGGCCACCGCCCGCGCCGTCAACCGGCGGTCGCCCACCGAACCCGCGGCCTCCTCGTCCGCCCACCGCTCCGTCGCGTACCCCACCGCCTGCTGCAACGGCCGCAGGAACGGGTTCACGCAACTCGCCAACTGCGCCGCCAGCAGGAAACGGTGGTGCCGGTTCGCCAGGTGCGAGCGCTCGTGCGCCAGCAGCGCCCGCTGCTCGTCCGCGTCGAGGCTGTCCATCATCGCCGTCGACACCACCACCCGGCCCGGCACACCCGGCACCGCGTACGCGTACGGCTCCGGGTCCGGCAGCACCACCGGATCCGAGTCCCACGGCATCGGCGCCAGCGCCCGCGCCGCCCGCGCCCGGATCCGCAGATGGCGGCGCAGCGAACGCGAACACGCCGTCAACACCGTCACCAGACCCACCACCGCGGCCGTGCCCACCTCCTCGTGGAACGGCACCGCCGTGCGGATCTCCGGATCCGACCAGCTGTCCGGCAGCGGGTTGCCCGGAATCTGCGCGGTGCCCACCACGAACAGCAGACCCAGCGCCAGCGTGCTGCACACCGCCATCGACACGCCGATCCAGCTCAGCAGCCGGACCGCGTTGCGCGGATGCAGATGGTGCTCCGCCAGCCGCGCGATCGGCCACGACGTCAACGGAAGGACCAGCGGAAGGAAGACGAAGAAACCCATCGCTCAGCGCCCGCTGCCCCGGCCCGCGCCGTCCGGCGGCGGCTCCGTCGCGTTCAGCAGCGAACGCAGCAACTGCTCGTCCTGCGGCGTCAGCGCCGTCACGAAACTCGCCAGCACCGCGTCCCGGTCCGGCTCGGTGTCCAGCAGCCGACGCATCCGCCGTGCGGTCAACCCCGCCGCGTCCGCCGCCGCCGACCACACGTACGCCCGGCCCACCCGGCTGCGCGACACCGCCTGCTTCACCAGCAGCCGCGACAGGATCGTCATCACCGTGGTGTACGCCAGCTCGCCGCCCAGCTGCTCCTGCACCCAGGACGCCGTCACCGGCCCCGGCGCGCGGTGCAGCACCGTGAGCACCTCGGTCGCCAGCTCGCCCTGACCGCGCCGCCGACGGCCGCCCTCCTCGCCGTCGCCCGGCTCGTCCGGATCGAGGCCCGCCAACTCCATCGGAGACTCCCTCCGCGCGGCCGCCCCGCGCTCGACCCGGACTGTTCGGACTGTTCAGCCCCCATCCTAGAACCCGGCGCGGCCGGGCCCCACCGGCCGGGAATGCGTCCACCGCCCCCCGGTCGGGGTCTGCGCCGAGCGCCCCGACGGGGGTGCAGGCCGCCGACCTTCGCGGCGGGGGAGTCGGCGTCTGGCCGGAGTCTCTCGGGCTGCCGTCCCCGGTGGGCACCGGCACCACCGCGCCCGCCGCTCGGGAAAGCGTTTACCGACCACGGGCCGGGGCCTGCGTCGAGCGCCCCGACGGGGGTGCAGGCCGCCGGCTTTTCGCGGCGGGGGAATTGGCGTCTCTCGGGCTGCTGTCCCCGGTGGACGCCGGCACCCCGCGCCCGCTGCTCGGGAAAGCGTCCACCGGCCCCGGCCGGGGCGTGCGTCGAGCGCCTCGGCAGGTCGATCGGGTGCGCGGGCCGCCGGCCGTTCGCGGCGGGGGAGTTGACGGGGCGTCGGAGGCCCTCGGCTACTGTCCCCGGGTGAACACCGATGCCACCGAGCCCGGCCTGCTGGCCATGGACAGCACCGCCGGATACGCCGACGCCGCCGAAGCCCTGGTCGAGCAGTACGAGAGCGTGAGCTTCGCGGACGTCCACCGCGAAATGCTCCACCTGTTCCCGACCCGCCCCGCCGCCGTCCTCGACATCGGCGCCGGCAGCGGGCGCGACGCCGCCGCCCTCGCCGCCGCCGGCCACCGCGTCACCGCCGTCGAACCCACCGCGCCGATGCGCGAAGCCGGCCGCGCCCGGCACGCCCGCCACCCCATCGACTGGGTCGACGACGCCCTCCCGCAGCTGCCCCGGGTCACCGCCCGCGGCGAGCGCTACGACCTGATCCTGCTCACCGCCGTCTGGATGCACCTGGACGCCCGCCAGCGCGCCGCCGCCATGGCCACCCTGGCCGGCCTGCTCGCCGACGACGGCCGGATCGTCCTTTCGCTGCGGCACGGCCCGGTGCCGCCCGGCCGCCGGATGTTCCCGGTCGGGGCGCCCGAGACCGTCGCCCTCGCCCGCGCCCACGGCCTGGCCCCGCTGCACCTCGCCCACCGCGAGGACCCGCACGCCCGGGCCGGGGTCGGCTGGACCTACCTCGCGCTGCACGCCGCCCCGCACGACACCGGCGGCGGCCGCGCCGCCGAGGGGCCGTCAGCGACCGCCCCCAGCACGCCGGGCCTGGACGGAGACGGCGTGAGCAGGTCGTAAGGTGGAGACGCCCGGCGCCCGGCGGGTCGGCCGCGCGGCACCGGCACCCATGACCGCACGGCCCCGACGGCCGCGCACCGAGGGAAGGACGATCCGCGCCATGGCAGCTGACATCAGGGTGGAGCCCCTGGGCGACCGCGAGTACCTGGTCCGGGTCGAGGAGGGGTCCGCCGAGGCCTCCACCCGGATCCGGGTCACCGACTCCGTGTTCGACCGGACCGGACTCCCCGAGGTCGAGGAGGGCCGGGTGGTGCAGGAGACCGTGGCCTTCCTGATCGAACGCCAGCCGGTGATCGACATCCCCCCGATGATCGACCTGGACGACCTCGCCGACGCCTATGGCGACAGCTACCTCCAGGAGCTGGAACGCCGCCTCGGCGCCCGCTGACCCCGGCGGACCCACGGCCGGCCCGCCCCACCCGGCAGGCCGGCCGCCGCACGCCCGGGCCCGATCCGCCGCCTGCGGACGGGTTCCCGACGGAGCGTCGGAAAAATGGTTCGACACGGGACGGACGGACTGGCAGGCTGCCGGCCATGAGCTACCGAATCGAGTCCCCCGTCACCCGGTGAGCGCCCCCGCGGAGCGTCCGCCGACCGCGCTGTACGACCACGCCCGGCCGCTGCTCGGCGCCGCCCTCCCGCCCGGGGGCGGCCACCCGCTGCCCGGCCCAGCCGGGTCTTCGCGGTGGCCGTGAAGAACTGACGGTTCACTTGCTGCCGGGCAGCGCGGGGTGGCGGCCCAGCACCACCACGCCGACCACGATCG
>NZ_JBSGDD010000167.1:0-6933 GCF_053602195.1 Kitasatospora sp. NPDC004531
CTCGAACTTCGCCTTCGCCACTGCAGTCCTCCTGAGGACAGTTCTGTACGCCGTACGACGTCAGTTGGTCTGGATCGGCTCATGGTGACGGTGCGGCCGGCCAGCGCGAGCGGGCGGGGCGCCAGGCCCGGCGCGTGCCGGTCGAGCAGCGTCAGCGCCCGCCACTCGCGTTCGGGATCGCCGTCGGCGTCCGGGCGGAAGCGCTTGCGGACGGTGTCGGCGCCGAACTCGACGCCGTGGGTGCTCCAGTGCTGAGACATGGTGCCAGCTTCCCGCAGCGGGGCGCGGGTTGACGGCGGGAGTCACTACGCTGGAGGCGGCAACACGCGGAGCGACGAGGGGTGGCGGCGGACATGGTGGGCACCGAACTGGCCGAACTGGCGGCCTCGGGGGCGACGGCGCTGGTCGGCGCGGTGGCGACCGACCTGTGGGGGCAGGTGCGCGACCGGGTCGGCCGGCTGCTCACCCGGGGGCGGGAGAGCCGGGTGGAGGCCGCGCGGATCGAGCTCGCCTACGCCGAGGTGCTGGACGCCGAGGAGAACGGGCTGGCCGACGTCCGGGAGAACGTCCGGCAGGACTGGGAGCAGCGCCTGCTCACCGTGCTGCGCGAGGACCCGACGGCGGTGGCCGAACTGCGCGCCCTGCTCGACGAGATCGCCCCGCAGGGCGGCCCCCGGATCGAGGTCACCACCGTCCACAACGAGATCAGCGCCGACGTGCACGGGATCGCCCTGCAGATCGGTCGGGTCGGCACCAGCAATGTGACGATGCGACAGCCGGGTGATCAGCCTTCCTGAGCGGCCGGATCAGCAGTCCTGCGCGTCGAGCGCCGCCAGCAGCTCCGGGCCCCGCCAGGACGGCGGGGCGGGGGCCGACTCGGCGGCGCGGACGAGGGCGAGCAGGCGGCGGTTGGCGGGGGCGGGCAGGTCGTGCCGCTCGGCGAGGGCGAGGATCTCGCCCTGGAGCGAGTCGATCTCGGTGCGGCGGCCGCGCCGGAGGTCCTCCCACATCGAGGAGCGGGCCTGCGCGTCCACCCGCAGGGAGGCCGCCGCGAGCCGCCGGAACAGCGCGTCCGGCAGCCCCAGGACGGCGGGCATCCAGGCCGCGGGGACGGGGCCCAGCCGGGCCGGTTCGAGCCCGGCCGCCCGCAGCGCCGCCAGGCCCTCGCGTTGGCAGCGGGCCAGCACCAGCCGGTAGGGCCGGCTGCCGAGCTGCTCGCGCAGCGGCTGCCCGGACAGCGCGTTGACGGCGTTGTTGAGGTTCATGAGCAGCTTCGCCGCCTGCACCCGCGGCATGTCCGCGCGCAGCTCCACCGGCAGCCCGGCCGCCCGCGCGGCCTCCGCGAAGCGCTCGCCCTGCGGCCCGCGTTCGAGCATCAGCCGTCCGTCGGTGCCCTGGTGGAACGCGCCGGGCCCGGTGCGGACCACGTTGTAGGGCACCATGCCGGCCAGGACGCGGCGGCCGGGGAGGGCCTCGGCGAGCAGCCGGGCGTTGTGCAGGCCGTTCTGGAAGCTGATCACGGTGCTGCGCCCGTCCAGGTGCGGGGCGAGCGCGCGGGCCGCGGCGGCGGTGTCGGCGGACTTGACAGTGACCAGGACGAGGTCGGCGCCGGCGGCGGCCGAGGCGTCCACGGCGGTGCGCGGCCGCGCCTGCGTCCGGCGGGCGCCGGGGCCGGTCAACGTCAGCCCGGCGCGGTCGAGTTCGGCCATCGCGGCGGGGCGGCCGATCAGCGTGACGTCGGCGACGGCGGCCAGCGCCCCGCCGAGGCGGCAGCCGATGCTGCCCGCGCCGAACACGGCGATCCGCAGCGGCGGCACGGAACGGTTCTCGGACACCCGGGGCTCCTCGGTCGACAGGCAACGGCACGCACGGCAGGCAACGGCCCCCGAGGCTACCGCCCGGTCACCTCCGCGTCAGCCGTGCCCGTCGCGCGGCACCGGCTCGGCGGCGGCCGGCGTGCGGCGGGAGGCGAGCAGCGCGGCGACGTCGTCGTCGGCGGGCCCGCCGGCGTAGCGGCGCAGGTCGCGGCGGAGCACGTCGAGCAGGCGCGGCGAGGGCTCCAGCGTCCAGCGGGCGAGGCGTTCGGCGAGGGGGTAGAACTCGCCGCGGCGGTCCCGGGTCTCGGAGACGCCGTCGGTGTACAGCAGCACCCGGTCGCCGGGGCCGAACGGGACGGTCTGGGTGCGGTAGTCGGAGGCCACCAGCGCGGACAGGTTGAGCGGCGGCAGCGGCACCTCGGGTTCCAGCAGGCGCACGCCGGCGGGCTGGATCAGCACCGGCGGCGGGTGGCCGCAGTTGAGCAGGCGGGCCTCGGGGCGGTCGTCGGGGATCTCCAACAGGACGGCGGTGGCGAAGCGTTCGGCGGCGTCGGGGGAGGAGGCCCGCTCGGCGTACCGGCCGAGGCCGGTCTCCAGGCGGCTGGCCAGCGCCGGCAGGTCCTTGGAGTCGTAGGCGGCCTCGCGGAACGAGCCGAGCAGCGCCGCCGCCATCTCCACCGCCGGCAGCCCCTTGCCCTGCACGTCGCCGAGGATGATCCGGACGCCGAACGGGGTGCGCACCGCCTCGTAGAAGTCGCCGCCGATCTGGGCTTGTTCGGCGGCGGCGTTGTAGTAGAGGTTCAGGTCGACGCCGTCGATCCGGTCCGGCAGCGGGCGCAGCACCACCTCCTGGGCGGTCTGCGCCACCGAGCGGACCATCGCCAGGTCGCGTTCGCGGCGCACCCGTTGCCCGGCGGCGTACGCGGCCGCCAGCGTGACGAGGACGGTCGCGGCGACCACCGAGCCGCCGGCGGCGCCGACCCGGCCGTCCCGGACGAGCGCCAGCACCACCTCCGTCACCACCGCGAGGGCGCCGATCACCAGCGTCCCGAGCGGGCCCCAGGTGGCGGCGGCGAGGGCGGGGGCGGCGACCACGAAACGGTCGTAGCGCTGACCGGCGGGGGTCTCGGCGTCCGCACCGGCCGCCAGGGCGATCAGCAGGAACGGGGCGAGGCGGCTGATGGCGCTCAGGATCGGGCGCGGCCGCGTCGGATCCGGCTTGTCGGTGATCGTGGGCATGACCCGGAGAACGGTACCCGGGCGGCGCGCCCGGGTGTGGGAGGCGCGGGCGGACGGCACCGTGACGACGGTCGCACGGGCTCAATGGTCGCCGCCACCATGGCGTTCGGGCCCGCGGTGGTGCGCCGGGCCATGGGCGGCCACCCGCCGCGCGCCGATGATTCACGCCAACCGTGCTCGGCCACCCACCCCCCACCGCGGCCGACGCGCACACAGCGAGAGCGGAGCCCCCACATGAGCCCCCACACGGCACGACACACGAGCAGAGCGGGACGGATCGGGCGCTGGGCGAAGGCACTGCTCGCCGTCGCGGCGCTGGCCGCCGGAACGCTGACCGGCGCGCCGCAGGCCTCGGCGGCCGGCCTCGGCCAGGTCACCGGGTTCGGCAGCAACCCCGGCAACCTGGCGATGTACAGCTACGTCCCGACCGGGCTGGCCACCGGCCGGCCGCTGGTGGTGGCGCTGCACGGCTGCACCCAGACCGCCAACGACTACTACGCCAACTCCGGTTGGGCGCAGCTCGCCGACCGCTGGGGCTTCGCCGTGGTCTTCCCGCAGACCGGCGCGGCCAACAACGTGCTGTCCTGCTTCTCGTGGTTCGACAGCGCCGAGGACACCCGGGGCCGGGGCGAGGCACTGTCCGTCAAGCAGATGGTCGACAAGGCGCTCGCGCTGTACGGCGGCGACCCGTCGCGGGTGTACGTCACCGGCCTGTCGGCCGGTGCGGGCATGGCCGCCGACCTGCTGGCCGACTACCCGGACGTGTTCGCGGGCGGCTCGATCGCCGCCGGCCTGCCCGCGCAGTGCGCCACCACGCAGGCCGCCGCGTCCGGCTGCCAGAACTCCTCGCAGAACCTGACGCCCGCCCAGTGGGGCGACAAGGTGCGGGCGTCCGCCCCGGGTTGGAGCGGCCCCTGGCCCCGGGTGGCGATCTGGCACGGCAGCGCGGACACCACCGTCGCCCCGGTCAACGCCACCGAACTGCGCGACCAGTGGACGAACGTGTGGGGCATCGGGCAGAGCGCCTCCGCCACCCGCTCGCTGCCCGGCGGCACCACGCTGAGCGAGTACCACGACGCGGCCGGCCGGCCCGCCGTCCAGCTGTACAGCGTCGCCGGGATGGGCCACGGCCTGCCGGTCGGCCCCGGCAGCGGCACCGCCGACTGCGGCCGGGCCGGCGCCTACTTCCTCAACACCCTCTGCTCGTCGTACTGGACCGGCCTGTTCTGGGGGCTGGACGGCTCCGGCGGCGGGGACGGCGGCGGCTCCCAGCTGCCCGCGCCGGGCGGGCTGGCCGTCACCGGCACCACCGACACCACCGCGTCGCTGAGTTGGGACGCGGTGCCCGGCGCGGCGTCCTACGCCGTCCACCGGGACGGCGCCCGGGTCGGCACCGCCACCGGCACCGGCTACACCGACAGCGGCCTGAGCGCGGGCACCGGCTACACCTGGACGGTGGCCGCCGTGGACGCCAACGGCACGGTGGGGACCGCGAGTTCGGCGGTCCGGGCGACCACGTCCGGCAGCGTGTTCACGCCCCGGTGCTGGACGGACAACAACTACAACCAGGTGGCCGCGGGCCGCGCCCACCAGAGCGGCGGGTACGTGTACGCCAACGGCTCCGGCCAGAGCATGGGGCTGTGGAACCTGTTCGTGACGCACACGTTGAAGGAGACCCCGGCCGGGTACTTCGTGCTCGCGGACTCCGGCTGCGGCGCCTGAACGCGCGCTGATCAGCCGTTTCGGGCCCCGCGGAGTCGTCCGGCGGGGCCCGCCAGTCTGTCAGGGCGGTAACAGGACGCCTGACAGATTGAACGATTGTCGTATTCAACGGTGGCGGCCAGACTCGTGCATCTCACATCCGTGCCGACACCCGATTGCCAAGGTGAAAATGACCGCCATCCCCGTGGCCCCGCCGGAGCACCGGTGGGCAACGCCCAAGCGCGTGAGCCTGGTTCCCCTGGTCGCCCTGATCTTCTTCGGCGTCTCCGGCGGCGCCTACGGCATCGAGTCGCTGTTCTCGACGTCCGGGCCCGGCATGGGCATCCTGCTGATCCTGGTCGCCCCGCTGATCTACAGCGTCCCGCACGCCCTGGTCTGCGCCGAACTCGGCACCGCCATACCCGTCGAGGGCGGCTACTACCACTGGGTCAAGCGCGGCCTCGGGCGGTTCTGGGCCTTCCAGCAGGGCCTGCTGCAGTGGGTGTGCAGCTTCGTCGACATGGCGCTCTACCCGGTCATGTTCACCTCGTACCTGACCAGCCTGATCGGCGCCGTCGCCCCCGGCAAGCACGTGTTCTTCACGCTGGGCCTGCACTGGTTCGACATCCAGGTCGACCTGAACTGGGTGATCTGCGCCGCCGTCATCGTGGTCTTCACGCTGCTGAACCTGATGGGCGCGGGCTGGGTCGGCGACTCCTCGGTGGTGTTCGCGATCATCTGCCTCACCCCGATGCTGATCCTCACCGCGATCGGCGGCTACCACCTGCTGACCGAGGGCATCAACCCGGTCTCCTCGCTGACCGCCGAACAGGGCCAGTCCACCTGGAACGCCTTCGGCGCCGGCCTGTTCATCGTGATGTGGAACTACTCCGGCTGGGACTCGGTCTCCACCGTCGCCGGCGAGATGGAGAACCCGAAGAAGCACCTGCCCAAGGCGCTGTTCTGGTCCGTCCTGCTGATCATCGTCGGCTACCTGCTGCCCTCGCTCGGCGCGCTCGCGGTCGGCGCGGACGGCGAGAACGGCTGGAAGAGCTGGAAGGAGGGCGCGTTCTCCGACATCGCCGGCGAACTCGCCGGGCCCTGGCTCCAGTACACCGTCACCGTCGGCGGCCTGTTCGCTTCGGTCGCGATGTTCTCCGCGCTGCTCGCCTCCTACTCCCGGCTGCCCTCCGCGCTCTCGCACGACGGCTACCTGCCCGGCTGGGTCTCCAAGGAGAGCCGGCGCTACCGGATGCCGATGGCGTCGATCATCGGATCGTCCGTCATCTACGCGCTGTTCTGCTTCTCCAGCTTCGCCGACCTGGTGATCTTCGACGTCTTCCTCACCAACATCGGCATCCTGCTGGAGGTCGCCGCGCTGATCGCGCTGCGCATCCGCGAGCCCGAACTGGAGCGCCCCTACCGGATCCCCGGCGGCTGGTGGAGCATCGGCCTGATCGCCGCCTGCCTGACCGCCGTCAGCGTCTGGGCCGCCATCGAGCAGTACAGCGAGGAGGGCACCAAGGCCGTCAAGCTCTGCCTGGTCGTGGTCGGCGCCTCGGTGCTGCTCTACCCGCTGCTGTCGCGGCGCAAGGCCGCCCGGGCCCGCGCGGCCGCCGACGGGGTGTCAGGGTCGCAGCCGGACTCGGCACACAGTGACAGGGCCGTCGCCGACGGCGGAGCGGTTAGCGTCGAGTCATGATCGACAGCTTCGCCCTGCACGTCCCCGACGCCGAACTGGAGCCGGAACCGCTCGACGCCGAGCAGATCGTCTCCGGCACCCCCGAGGTCACCGGCAAGGTGGTCTGGGAGTCCGCCGACGGCCGCCGGATCCGCGGCATCTGGCAGATCACCCCCGGGGTGGTCACCGACACCGAGGCCGACGAGATGTTCGTCGTCCTCAGCGGCCGGGCCACCATCGCCTTCGACGGCGGCCCCGTGCTGGAGGTCGGCCCCGGCGACCTCGCGGTGCTGCGCGAAGGCGACCGCACCACCTGGACCGTCCACGAGACGCTCCGCAAGGTCTACAGCATCGACCTCGGCCCGGAGGCGGCCGAGGACGAGGACCGCTAACCGCCCGCCCACCCGGGCGAGCACCAGCGGCCGGCCCGGCCGCCCCCACGGCCGGGCCGGCGAAACCTCCCAAGGCAAGGAACCGAGAACATGGACCCCGTAC
>NZ_JBSGDD010000168.1:0-6904 GCF_053602195.1 Kitasatospora sp. NPDC004531
AGCGTGTCGACCAGGTGCCGGAAGTCGTCGGGGGTGCCGAGGCGGGCCGTGGGGGCGTAGAAGCCGGAGACCTGGTAGCCCCAGGAGCCGCCGAACGGGTGCTCCATCACGGGCATGAACTCGACGTGGGTGAAGCCGAGTTCGGCCAGGTAGCCGGGCAGCACCTCGGCGACCTCCCGGTAGGTCGTCAGGTCCGGCCGCCAGGACGCCAGGTGCAGCTCGTAGACCGACATCGGCGCCCGGTGGTGCACCGCAGCCGCCCGCGCCGCCATCCACTCGGCGTCGCCCCAGGCGTGGGTCGAGGCGTGGACGACGGAGGCGGTGTCCGGCGGGCACTGGGCGGCGCGGGCCAGCGGGTCGGCCTTCTCCAGCGCCCCGCCCTGCCGGGTCCGGATCCGGTACTTGTACAGCGCGCCGTCCCCGACGCCCGGCACGAACAGCTCCCACACGCCGGACGAGCCCAGCGAGCGCATCGGGTGCGCGGTGCCGTCCCAGTGGTTGAACGAGCCGATCACCTGCACGCCGGCCGCGTTCGGCGCCCACACCGCGAACGAGGTGCCCGCCACCCCGTCCACCGTGCGCACGTGCGAACCCAGCGCCTGCCACAGCTGCTCGTGCCGGCCCTCCGAGATCAGGTGCAGGTCCAGCTCGCCCAGCGTCGGGGCGAACCGGTAGCCGTCCTCCTGCACCAGCGGCTCGCCGCCCGGATACGTCACCCGCAGCCGGTACTCGGGCAGCCGGTCGATCGGGAGCAGGGCGGTGAACAGGCCGCCCGGGCCGGGGACCAGGGCGGCCTCGCCCAGCGGGGTCTCCAGCACCACGCGCTCCGCGCAGGGCCGCAGCACCCGGACGGCCACGCCCTCCTCGACCGGGTGCGCGCCGAGCACGGCGTGCGGGTCGTGGTGGGCGCCGGCGAGCAGCCGTTCGGTGTCGTCGGGCGGCGGCGGGGCCTCGGGGAGCAGAAGCGGGGCCGTCAGCTGCACGGTCACGGGAGTGGCGTCCTCTCGGGTGTTCAGGCGGGGGGAGGTTCAGCGGCCGGCGGCCAGCCGCTGGATCGCGCGGAGCGGGACGAAGCGCTTGTCGGGGCGGTAGCGGGTCTCGTACACGGCCTCGTAGACGGCCTTGTCGGTCTCGAAGGCGCGCAGCACCGCCGGGTGGCAGTACGGGTCGACCTGCCCGGCGGCGGCGTAGCCGGCGATGAAGGCGCGGCGGCCGCGCAGCGCCCAGGCCCGGGCGCGGCGGCAGTGGTGGATCCGGTCGGCGGGGGACAGCAGCTCGCCGTCCTCGGCGAGCACGGCGGCCAGGGCGTGTTCGGCGGCGTACTCGAAGGAGCGCAGCATGCCGGCGACGTCGCGCAGCACGGGCTGCGGGCGGCCCTGGTCGTCGGCGTCGCCGCCGGGTTCGCCCTCGAAGTCGATGACCTTCCAGCCGGTCTGGGTGCGCAGGACCTGGCCGAGGTGGAGGTCGCCGTGGATCCGCTGGCCGTCGAGGCCGCGGCCCCGGCAGGCGGCGCGGGCGAAGTCCCGGTAGATCTCGGTGATCCGGTCGGTGTGCGCGGCGAGTTCGGGGACCCGGCCGGCGGCGTCGCGCAGCCGGTCGTCGAGCCGGTCGACGATGCCGCAGATCTGCTTCTCGGTCAGCAGGCGGCGGGGGAAGGCCTCGGCGAGCAGGCGGTGGGTGCGGGCGACGGACTCGCCCATGGCGTAGGCGTCGGCGCTGAAGCCGCCGAGGCCGGCGGCGCCCTCGTGGCCGCGCAGGCTGTCGGTGGCGTGCCGGACGGCGAGGTCCCAGCCGTCGCCGTCGGCGGGCAGGAACTCCTGGAGCACGCCGAGCACGTGGTCGGCGACGGTGAGGCGGCCCAGCAGCCGGGGGGTGCTGGTGCTGCCGGCGGCGGTCAGGGCGGTGAGCACCTCGGCCTCCGGGTGGGGGCCGGACTGCGGCTGCCGGAACAGTTTGAGCATCAGCCGGTTGCCGAACACCACGGCGCTGTTGGTCTGTTCGGCCTTCAGCGGGCGCGCGGCGAGGCCGCCGGGGACGGAGCCGGGGCGGGTCAGGGTGAGCAGCGGCGCGCCGGGCCGGGCCCGCTGGGCGCGCTCCAGCAGCAGCGACATCAGCTCGGGGTCGTCGGTGGCCTCGTAGATCCACCAGCCGTCCCAGCGGCCGCCGACCGCCTGGCCGACCATCGCCGCGTCCAGCCGCGGGGCCGGCCGGGGGCGCAGCCCGAGCAGCACCTGGTAGCGGTGGGCGGCGCCGGAGGTGTGCACGGCGGTGAGCAGGGCGTGGACCAGGACGGCGTCGCCGCCGGGGGTCTCCAGCACGGAGTCGGTGACGGGGGAGAGGTCCTGCAGGCAGCCGCTCTCGTGGGTGAACCAGCGGCGGGTGACGAGCCAGGGCCGCAGCGCGGGCAGCAGCGGGCGCAGCAGCTGGTCGCCGCGGAGGGCCGGCCCGGGTTCGGCGGCCAGGCAGGACGCGCAGGCGAGGGTGGGCATGTCAGATGTCCTGACGCAGGGTGAGCAGGTGGGCGGGGGCGACGGCCGGGTCGAGCCGGACGTAGTTGTGCCGGCCCCAGAGGTAGAGCTCGCCGGTCAGTTCGTCGTGGACCTTGGTGTCCTCGGGCAGGTCGAGGGTCACGGTGGCTTCCTGGGCGTGGTGGGGGTCGAGGTTGACCACGCAGATCACCCGGTCCTCCAGGCCGTCCTCGGTGACGGCGGTCTTCGAGAAGGCGAGGATCCGCTCGTTGTCGGTGGGGTGGAAGCGCAGGTCGCGCAGCTGCTGGAGGGCGGGGTGGCCGCGGCGCAGCCGGTTGACGGCGGTGAGCAGCGGGGCGAGGGTGTCGGCGCGGGTCCAGTCGCGGGGGCGCAGCTGGTACTTCTCGGAGTCGAGGTACTCCTCCGAGCCGGGCCCGGCGGCCAGGTTCTCGCCGTGCTCGTAGCCGGCGTAGATGCCGTAGCTGGGGGAGAGGGTGGCGGCGAGGACGGCGCGCAGGGCGAACGCGGCGGGGCCGCCGGTCTGGAGCTGCTCGGGGAGGATGTCGGGGGTGGTGGGGAAGAAGTTGGGGCGCATGTACGCGGCGGCCTCGCCGGTCAACTCGGTGAGGTACTCGGTGAGTTCGGCCTTGTCGTTGCGCCAGGTGAAGTAGGTGTAGGACTGGTGGAAGCCGATCCTGCCGAGGGTGTGCATCATCGCCGGACGGGTGAACGCCTCCGCCAGGAAGATCACGTCGGGGTCGGTGCGGGCGATGTCGGCGAGCACCTTCTCCCAGAAGTTGACCGGCTTGGTGTGCGGGTTGTCGACGCGGAAGATCCGCACCCCGCGGCCCATCCAGAAGCGCAGGATCCGCAGGGTCTCCTTGACGATGCCGTCGAAGTCCTGGTCGAAGTTGACGGGGTAGATGTCCTGGTACTTCTTGGGCGGGTTCTCCGCGAAGGCGATGGTGCCGTCGGGGCGGTGGGTGAACCACTCGGGGTGGGTGCGCACCCAGGGGTGGTCGGGGGAGCACTGGAGCGCGAAGTCGAGGGCGACCTCCAGGCCCAGCGCGCCGGCCTCCGCGACGAAGTGGTCGAAGTCCTCCAGGGTGCCGAGGTCGGGGTGGACGGCGTCGTGGCCGCCGTCGGCGGAGCCGATCGCCCACGGCGAGCCGACGTCGTGCGGGCCCGCGGCCAGGCTGTTGTTCGGGCCTTTGCGGTACGAGCGGCCGATCGGGTGGATCGGCGGGAGGTAGACCACGTCGAAGCCCATCGCGGCCACCGCGGGCAGCCGCTCGGCGGCCGTCCGGAAGGTGCCGGAGACCGGCGGCTGCACGCCGCTGGGGTCCACCACCGCGCCCTCCGAGCGCGGGAAGAACTCGTACCAGGCGCCGAACAGCGCCCGTCTGCGGCTGACCTGCAGCTCGAACTCCTGGGAGCGGCTGACCAGTTCGCGCAACGGGTAGAGGGCCAGGACGGCGCCGACGCGGGGGCGGCGGGCGAGCAGCAGCCGCTCCAGCGGGGGGCGGGCCGGGTCGCGCAGCGCGGCGGCGGTGCCGAGCAGGACGCCGCGGCCCCGGCCGCGCGGGACGTTCCCGGCGGCCCGCTCCAGCAGCTCGGCGCCCTCGACCAGGGTGACCTCGACGTCCACGCCGGCCGGGATCCGGGCGGCGGCGGCGCGCTGCCAGCCGGTCACCGGGTCGCTCCAGGCCTCGACGGTGTAGGTCCAGCGGCCGGGGACGGTGGGGGTGACCTCGGCGCTCCAGCGGTCGGTGCCGGGGGCCTGCTCGCGCATCGGCGTCCACGGTCCGCGGCGGCCGCCCGGGCCGCGCAGCACCACGTTGGCGGCGACCGCCTCCCGGCCCTCGCGGAACACGGTGGCGGAGACCTCGAAGGTCTCGCCCTCGACCGCCTTGGCCGGCCGGCGGCCGCCGTCGACGGCCGGCCGGACGTCGAGCACCGGGATCCGCCCGACCGGCTCCGGCCGATGGCGGACTGCTGAGGCGGCACGGGGGGACAACACGGCGGTACGGGCGGACATGGCGGGACTCCTCTCGGTGGCGGGGACGCGCGGGGGGAGGGGATCAGCGGTGGCCGATCCGGTCGATGATGGTGCGGGCGAAGAGGTGGCAGTGGTTGCCGGTACGGGCGGTCACCAGGTCGTCGTCGACCACCACGTCGCGGTCGACGAAGACGCCGCCCATGTTCCGCAGGTCGCCCAGCAGGTTGTTGTGGACGACGGCCTGCCGGCCGCGGATCACCGAGGGGATCGGCGCGGCCAGCCACATGCCGTGGCAGATGATCCCCTTGACGATCGCCGGGTCGGCGAACGCCCGGCGCAGGAACAGCGCGGCCGGCGGCAGCCGGTCGACGTGCTCGGTGTAGCGCAGCCGGTCGGCGACGATCCCGGACGGGACGATCACCGCCGCGTACTGGCGCAGCCCGAACTCGTCGACGTCCTCGAAGGACTCGCTGACCTCGAACGGCATGCCGTGCTCGTGGCCGCGGAAGACCAGCCGGTCGTTGCCCCACAGCCGGGTGAGGAAGTGGACGCTGCCGCCCTCCTCGGCGAACCGGCGCTGGTAGTAGAGGATCTCGGGCTCGTAGAAGTCGCTCTCCATCAGCACGGCGATCTTCCGGCCGGCCAGCCGGCCGCCGGGCTCGGTCGTGGCGCTCACCGGCCCACCACCAGGTCGATCAGGAACGGCCCGCCGCTCGCCAGTGCCCGGTCGATCGCGGGGCCGACCTGCTCGGGCTTGTCGACCCGGACGGCGGGGACGCCGAGCGAGCGGGAGAGCGCGGCGAAGTCGATCTCCGGGCGGCTCAGGTCGAACAGCTCGGGGAAGGCGTGCGGCTCGATGCCCTGGGTGCCCCAGTACTGGGCGATGTTGTCGTCGAGCAGCTTGTAGCGGCCGTTGTTGCAGATGACGAAGACGGCGCCGATGTCGTAGCGGGCGGCCGTCCACAGGGCCTGGAACGTGTACATCGAGCCGCCGTCGCCGGTGAAGCCGACCACGGTGCTGTCCGGGTTCGCGAGCTTGGCGCCGAGCGCGCCGGGGATGCCGACGCCGAGCGAGCCGCCGCGGGTCTGGAACCACCGGCCGGGGGTGTTCGGCGGCAGGTGGCGGAACAGGCCGGGGGAGCAGGTCAGCGCCTCGTCGAAGAGGATCGCGTCGGCGGGCAGCCGGGCGGCGAGCTCGCGGCCGAAGTCGGCGGCGGTGAGCGTGCCGGCGGCCTCGCGGGCGTCGCGCTCGTCGGCCTCGGCGCGGGCGGCGGCCTTCTCGGCGGCCCAGCCGCGCAGCCGCGTCGAGGCCCGGCCGCGCTGCTCGGGGGTGAGCCGGGTGTCGAGGGCGGCGGCGATCCGGCCGAGCGACTGGCGGGGGTCGGCGAGGATGCCGAGGTCGACGGGGAAGTTCTTGGCGATCGCGCCGCTGTCCAGGTCGACGTGGACCACCGGCGCGCCCGGGGCGAACACCCCCTCCAGGGCCGGGAAGACCTCCGGCAGCGCGTAGGTGCCGACGATCAGCACCGCGTCGGCGGCCGCGGTGACCCGGCGGCTCGACGTGCCGAACATGTGGCCCAACTGGCCCCGGTAGGCGGGGTGGTCGGCGGGCAGGTTGACCTCGGCCCAGTCCGCGCCCCACACCTCGGCGCCCCACACCTCGGCGAGCCGGGCCAGTTCGGCCTGGGCGCCGGAGAAGTGCACGCCGTCGCCGACCACCAGCAGCGGCCGCTCGGCGCCGGCCAGCAGCTCGGCGGCGCGCTCGACGGTCTCCGGCGCGGGGACGGCCGCGGTCTCCAGATAGGAGGTCGGCACCACCGGCTCGTCGGTCTCGGCGTCCAGCACGTCGGCCGGCAGCACCACCATCACCGGGCCGTACGGCGGCGTGGCGGCGACCTTGAAGGCCCGGCGCAGCACCCGCAGCGTGGAGCGGGGGTCGACCACCCGGGTCGCCCACTTGGTGACCGGCTCGGCCATCGCGACCAGGTCGGCGGCCATCTGGGCCTCCATGGCGTCGTACGCCAGCCCGGACTCGCCGACCAGGACGACCAGCGGGGCGTGGCCGCGCTTGGCCTGGTACAGCATGCCGATGCCGTTGCCGAGGCCGACGCCGGAGTGCAGCTGGAGCAGGGCCGGCCGGCGGGTGGCCCGGGCGTAGCCGTCGGCCAGGCCGACCACGGCGGCCTCCTGGAGCGCCAGCACGTACTCGATCTCGGGGAAGTTGCGGAGCTCGTCCAGGAATCCCTGCTCGACCGTGCCGGGGTTGCCGAACATGCGGGTGACGCCGTCGGCCTTGAACTGTTCGAGCATCGCCACCCGTGCGGGCCTGCTGGCCATGCCTGTGCCTCCTCGTGTGAGCTGGGGGTTTCCGGTTCGTGGGGCGGCGGGGAGCAGGACGGGCGCCCGCCCTGCTCCCCGCCGCCGGCGCGGCGTCAGG
>NZ_JBSGDD010000169.1:0-6839 GCF_053602195.1 Kitasatospora sp. NPDC004531
GTTCGGGGGTGCGGTGCAGCCGGTCCAGGGCCTGGCCCAGGTCCGGTGGGGCGGGGCCGCTGCGGCGCAGCCACGGGCGCAGGCCGGCGGGGGAGTCGCCGACGGTGCGGCGGGCCCGGCGCAGGTCGGCCAGTTGGCGGTGGGCGGTGCGGGCGGCGAGGGCGCCGATCACCAGCAGGGCGAGCGCGGCGGCGGCCCCGGCGGGCGCCCAGTGCGTCCCGGACAGCGCGTCGGGCAGGTGGCGGGCGGGGGCGAAGTGGGCGAGCGCGGCCGCGTACGGCAGGTGCAGCAGGCCGGTGGCGGCGAGCAGGACGAGCGAGGCCAGGGCGGCGGTGCCGAGGGCGGCGGAGGCGGCGGCCAGGGTGAGCGCGGCGGCGCGCGGGGCGAGCTGCTCGGCGAGGCGGCGGGCCAGCGGGGCGGCGAGCAGCGGCAGCAGCAGCGGGATCCAGACGGCCAGCGTCACGGCTGGTCCCCGAGCAGGTCGCGCAGCAGCCGTTCGTCCTCGTCGGACAGGTCGGAGACGAACCGGGCGAGCACCGTGGAGCGGTCCGGGCCCCGGTCGAGCTCGGTGCGCATCCGGCGGGCGGCGAGGCCGTCGGCGTCCTGGACGGTCGGGGTGTAGGCGAAGGAGCGGCCGGCCCGGCTGCGGGTGACGGTGCCCTTCTCGTGCAGCCTGGCCAGGATGGTGGCGACCGTGGTGCGGGCCAGGCCGGCGTCCACGGCGTCCTGCACCTGCTGCGGGGTGAGCGGGGCGCGGGCGGCCCAGAGGGCGGCGAGCACCTGGGCCTCCAGCTCGCCCGCCGGGCGACGGGCGGGTGAATCCGTCATGTCGCGCGAACCTCCGGTATTCGTCTACAGTCCTGTCGATCGACGTCTACAACACTGTAGACGCTTGGGGGCGGCCCGGGATCGGCCACCCCCAAAGGTAACGGGAGGTCCGCCAGCCTTGCCCCAGTCGCTCCTGCTCGCCCCTTCGGCCGAGCCGTCCAGTACGTCCGTTCTGGTACACCTTGTCCCTGTGACTCCGAACGCTCATCCCCCCGCCCGCCTGCTCGCCTACGACGGCAGCGGCATCGACGGCGGCCTCTACACCCGGATCACCGGGTGGGCCGACGCCGCGCCGCACTGGTTCGACCGGCTGGTCACCCAGTGGTCGGCGCTCGGCCTCGGCGTCTTCGCACTGCTGATGGTGTGGGGCTGGTGGCGGGCCCGGAGCGCCGATTCGGCCGCGATGGCCCGGGTGCTGGCCTCGCCGCTGATCGTGGTCGGCGCGTACCTGGCCAACTCGGTGTTCAAGGGCCTGGTCGAGGAGGTCCGGCCCTGTCAGCAGATCCCCGGCACCGTCACCCTGGAGGCCTGCCCCGCCCCCGGCGACTGGTCCTTCCCCAGCAACCACACGGTGATCGCCTTCGCCGCCGCCGTCGCACTGCTGTACGCCGACCGCAGGCTCGGCCTGCTCGGCCTGCTTGCCGCCGTGCTGATGGGCGCCTCCCGGGTCTGGGTCGGCGCGCACTACCCGCACGACGTGGCGGCCGGCGCCCTGGTCGGCGTGCTGGTCGCGATCCCGCTCGCGCTGCTCGCCGGACGCGCCGCGCCCCTGGTCGGCCGGCTGCGCACCGGCCCGCTCGGGCCCGTGCTCGGCACCGGGGCCGCCGCCTAGGTTGTATGGACAACTCTTGCGGGCGGTTCACCTGCCCGACGGGAGCCGGACGACCTGCGGCCACCTCGACGCCCGAGCCTGTCCGCATGAAGGTAATCGTCGTAGGAGCAGGCGTGCTGGGCACCATGCACGCCTGGCAGGCCGTCGAGCGCGGCCACGAGGTCGTCCACCTGGAGCGCGAGGCCGAGGCCCGCGGCGCGTCCGTCCGCAACTTCGGCCTGGTCTGGGTCAGCGGACGGGCCGCCGGTGAGGAACTGCAGGTCGCGCTGCGCGCCCGCGAACTGTGGGAGCAGATCGGCGCCCGCGTCCCCGGCCTGTGGTTCCGCCCCAACGGCTCGCTCACGCTGGCCCGCACCGAGGCCGAACTCGCCGTCGCCGAAGCCGCCGTGAAGCTGCCCGACGCCGAGGCCCGCGGCTACCGGCTGCTCGACGCCGACCAGGTCCGGGCCGTCAACCCGGCGCTGCGCGGCGACTTCCTCGGCGGCCTGCACTGCACCCGCGACGGCGCCGTCGAATCCCGCGTCGCCCAGCCCGCGCTGCGCGCCGCGCTGGAGGCCACCGGCCGCTACACCTTCCTGCCCGGACGCGAGGTCCGCGAGGTCGTCGGCACCGCCGCCGTCCGCGACGACCACGGGCAGCTGCACCAGGGCGACCAGGTGATCCTGTGCACCGGCGCCTGGCTCGGCGGCCTGGTCCGCGAACTCGTCCCCGACCTGCCGGTGCGCCGGGTGCGCCTGCAGATGATGCAGACCGACCCGCTCGGCGAGACCCTCACCACCTCGGTCGCCGACGGCGACTCGTTCCGCTACTACCCCGCCTTCGCCGGCCCCGAGCTCGACGCGCTGCGGGCCGGCCAGCCGCAGCCGCCGGTCGCCGCCGAGCACAAGATGCAGCTGCTGATGGTCCAGCGCAAGGACGGCGGCCTCACCGTCGGCGACACCCACGAGTACGACCAGCCGTTCGGCTTCGACGTCGTCGAGGACCCGTACGAGCACGTGGCCGAGGTCGCCGAGACGCTGCTCGGCCGCCCGCTGCCGAAGATCCGCCGCCGCTGGGCCGGCGTCTACGCCCAGTGCGTCGACACCACCCGGGTGGTGCACCGCCAGCAGATCAACGACGGCACCTGGCTGGTCACCGGCCCCGGCGGGCGCGGCATGACCTGCTCGCCCGCGATCGCCGAGACCACCGCCGACCTCGCCGGGCTCTGACCCCTTCGACCACAGAGGCACAGACATGACCACGCACGATGTGACCCTGGTGGTGCTCGACATGGCCGGCACCACCGTCGCCGACGACGGCCTGGTGGAACTCGCCTTCGACGCCGCCGCCCGCTCCCAGGGCGTCGAGCCCGGCAGCCCCGAGCACGCCGCCATGCTGGAGCACGTCCGCGCCACCATGGGCGAGTCCAAGATCTCGGTCTTCCGCCACCTGTTCGGCGACGAGGACCGCGCCCAGGCCGCCAACCTGGCCTTCGAGGCCGGCTACGAGGACCTGGTGGACTCGGGCCGCTGCGAGCCGCTGCCCGGCGCCGCCGAGGCCATCGCCGAGCTGCGCGGCCGGGGCCGCAAGGTGGTCCTCACCACCGGCTTCTCCCGCACCACGCAGGACCGCATCCTCGCCGCCCTCGGCTGGCAGGACATCGCCGACCTGACGCTGTGCCCCGCCGACGCGGGCCGCGGCCGCCCCTACCCCGACCTGGCGCTCACCGCGCTGCTGCGCACCCGTACCGACTCGGTGCGCCGGATGGCCGTGGCCGGCGACACCGGCTACGACATGCTGACCGGCACCCGGGCCGGCGCGTCGGTGGTGGCCGGCGTGCTCACCGGCGCCCACGACGAGGCCCGGCTGCGCGCGGACGGCGCCACCCACGTGCTGGGCTCGATCGCCGAGCTGCCCGCGGTGCTGCTGGGCTGATCCGGTGTCGGACCGGTGTGGGCCCCGGGGTGGTGACGCCCCGGGGCCGCCGATGTGCTGGCTCGGCGATAGTTCGTATGTTTATCTGACGGTATGTCGCTGTCATTGAGGTCGGTCGGACTGCTCGTGCTGGGCCTGGCGCTGACCGCCGGGTGCGGATCGCCCGGTGGCGGCGGCGGGGCCTCGCCGAGCCCGGCCGGGGGCGGGACGGAGACGAGCAGTCCGTCACCCGTGGCCTCGCCGTCGCCGTCGCCCTCTCCTTCGCCTTCGCCTTCGCGCAGTGCCGAGCCCTCGCCGACGACCGGGGCGAGCTCCGCCGAACTCGCCGGGCAGCGGATCGTCTACTCCTACCCCGGCACCACCCCGCCCGCCGCGCTGCTGCAGCGGATCCGGGAGGGGCGGGTGGCCGGGGTGATCTTCTTCGCGGAGAACGTCGGCAGCGACCCGTCCGTGCTGCGCACCGCCGTCGACCAGTTGCGGAAGGCCGAACAGCAGGCCCCGCACCCCTGGCCGCTGCTGCTGATGACCGACCAGGAGGGCGGCCAGGTGCGGCGGCTGCCCGGCGGCCCCGCGCAGTCCGCGAAGGACGTCGGACGCGCGGCCAACCCCACCGCCGCGGCCACCGCGACCGGCGGCCAGGCCGCCGCGACGCTCGCCGGCTACGGGCTCAACCTCAACCTGGCGCCCGTGCTGGACGTCTACCGCACGCCCGGCGACTTCGCCGACAGCGCCCAGCGCTCGTACAGCACCGACCCGGCCGTGGTCGGCAGGCTCGGCTCCGCGTTCATCAAGGCCCAGCAGGGGGCCGGGGTCGCCGCCACCGCCAAGCACTTCCCGGGCCTGGGCAGCGCGCCCGCCGGCGCCAACACCGACGAGGAGCCCGTCACCCTCGACGTCCCGCTGAACACCTTGCGGACCGTCGACGAACGCCCCTACCGCGACGCGGTCGCCGCCGACGTCAAGCTGGTGATGCTGTCCTGGGCGATCTACCCCGCGCTCGACCCCGGCACCCCCGCCGGGATGTCCGGCAGCATCGTCCGCGACGAGCTCCGCGGCCGGCTCGACTACCAGGGCGTCACCGTCACCGACGCGCTGGAGGCCAAGGCGCTCGACCCCGTCGGCGGCACCGCCAAGCGCGCCCTCGCCGTCGCCGGGGCCGGCGTCGACCTGATCCTGTGCTCCGCCCGTGACGTCGCCCAGGGCGACCAGGCCGCGGCGGCGCTGGCGGGTGCGCTGGACTCCGGGGACCTCGACCGGGACGCGTTCACCGCCTCCGCGAACCGGGTGGACGCGCTGCGGGGGTCGCTCAAGTAGCTTGTCGCTGCCGGGAGTTGGCTTCGGGTCAGCGCCAGTGCAGCCAGGCGAGGGCGGCGAGGAAGGCCAGCAGTCCGATCCGGACGGCCCAGGCGTGCGGCGGGGGTTCGGGGCTGCGGTACGGCTGGGCGGGTAGTGGCGGACGAGGTGGCGGGGGCGCGGGCCGGGGCGCGGGTTCGCGGGCGGGCGGGGCGGGGGCGACGGCGTCCTCGGGGTGCTCGGGCCAGGTCGGGGCGGTGCCGGTGGCCTCGCGGTGGAGAGCCGCCAGGCGGCGGCGGGCGAGGCGGGTGGACGGCGGGTTGCGCTCCGGGTCGGGCCAGCGGAGAACGGCGAGGCGGCGGGTCGGGTCGGGGAATCGCCGTTCGAACGCCGCGAGTTGGTAGGTGGTCAGCGTCTTGTCGAGGTAGTTCCAGCGTCCGACCTCGCTCAACTGCGCGTAGTAGCTGCGGTACGACTCGGCGAGGGCGCGGCGGACCGTGAGATCGGTCGGGTGGCTCGTCAGCAGGCCGTGCAGGCGCTCCCGGGCGAGGTCGACGCGCTGCTCACGAAGGTCGGCGGCGGCTCTGGCCAGGGTGGATCGGACGCTCATGGGCGGGATCGTTCCGGGCGGGCGGGTGGTGCGTCAATCCGCTTTTCGCGAGGGGCCGGCCGGTTCAGTGGGTGGAGCGGAGGTTGAGCAGGACCACGCCGACGATCACCAGGGCGATGCCGCACCACTGGAGGCGGCCCAGGGACTCGCCGAAGAAGGTCGCGCCGATCGCGGCGACGGCCGCTGTGCCCGCGCCCGACCAGACGGCGTAGGCGACGGACACCGGTATGTGCTTGAGGGCGCGGCCCAGCAGGAAGAACGACAGCACGTAGCCGACCGCGACGGCGAGGCTGGGCCAGAGGCGGGAGAAGCCCTCGGTGAGCTTGAGGAGGCTCGTGGCGCAGACCTCGCTGGCTATCGCGAGGGCGAGCAGCAGGTACGGCATCAGGGCCTCGTCGTCAGGGAGCCGAGGAAGGCGAGGTCGGCGTGTTCGAGGCTGTCCAGCACGGTGATGCCGTCGGCGGCCGCGATCGGGACGGTGGACGGGACGGCGAGCACGGCGCAGCCGGCGGCGTGCGCGGAGGCGACACCGGTCGGGGTGTCCTCGACGGCGACGCAGGCGGCCGGGGCGAGGCCCAGACGCGCGGCGGCGGCCAGGTACGGGTCCGGGGCGGGCTTGGTGCGGGGGGTGTCCTCGGCGGCGAGAGTGGTGGCGAACCAGTGCGGACCGAGTGCGGCCAGCACGAGATCGACGACGCGGCGAGGGGACGCGGAGACCAGGGCGGCGGGGATCCGTTCCTCGTGGAGTGCGGCGAGCAGGGCGAGGGCGCCCGGGCGGGGGACGATCTCGGCTTCGACCTTCGCGGCGAACGCGTTGTTCAGGTGGTCGATCAGGTCGGACTCGGGGCGGGCGGTGCGGCTGCTGCGGTGCAGGTGGGCGGCAGTGTGCTCGACGGCCTGGCCGAGGACGTCCGGGAGGTCGGCGTCGGTGAGGGTGAGGTCGAGCTCGGCGGCGAGTTCGGCTGCGGCCTGCCACCAGAGGTGCTCGGTGTCGACGAGGGTGCCGTCCATGTCGAAGAGGACGGCGGCGGGGCGGGATGCAGGCATGGCGGTACCTTACGTGGCTGGTCGGGCACCGGGGAGGGGACGGTGCGGCGGCTGTCGGCGGGAGCGGTGCGGTGCGGCTGCGGCTGCGCGGGCGGAGGGTGCAACTGGCTGTCGGCGGGCGGGCTTTGGTTCGTCGTCTTCCGCTTCGCGCAGTTCCCCGCGCCCCTGACGGGGCGCGAGTCTTGGTGCGGATCTGAGGCGCGGGCGGAGGGTGCAACTGGCTGTCGGCGGGCGGCTTTTGGTTCGTCGTCTTCCGCTTCGCGCAGTTCCCCGCGCCCCTGACGGGGCGCGGGGTGGCCCCCAGCGCCCCCCACC